>JALYHK010000021.1 GCA_030776605.1 Pseudomonadota bacterium | reverse complement strand
CGACCGGATCGCGCCCAGCGCGATGAGGTCGCTCGCCGCGACGATGCCGTCGAAGTCGAGCCCGCGCCCGATCATCGCATCGACCGAGGCTTCGGCCGATTCGACGGTGAAATGGGCGGGCACCATCAGCTCGGGATCGTAGCGGAGCCCCGCCTGGTCGATCGCTTCGCCATAGCCGCGCACCCGCTGCCCCACCTCGGGCGCTTCGGTGTCCCCGAGGAAGACGATGCGGCGCCGCCCGAGCCGGGCGAGATGGAGCGTCGCGCGGCGGCCGCCGGCGAGATTGTCGGAGCCCACCGAGCAATAGTCCTGGTCCGGCAGCTGCGCGCCCCAGACGGCGAAGCGCGCCTCGCGCTCGGCGAGCCGGTTGAACGCTTGGTGGAGCGAGCTCTGGCCGAGAAAGATGACACCGTCGGCGCGGCTGGTGGTCATCGCCGCCGCCAGGTCCTCGAAGCTGGTCGGCGCGAAATGGCTGACGAGAAGGTCGCAGCCGCGCTCGCGGGCCGCGTCGCTGAGCCCGGCGACCAGCTCGAGGAAAAACGGGTCGTCGAGCTGGCTCTCCCGCCCCTGCGGCCGCGGCACGACCAGGGCGATGGTGGCGGCCGCGCCGATCGGTCCGGCCGGCATGTAGCGGCGGAACGGGTAATCCTGCTCGCGCGCCAGCTTCCAGATCAGCTGCTTGGTGCGCGCGTTGACCGACGGGCTGTCGTTGAGCGCGCGCGACGCCGTCGAGATCGACACGCCGGCAAGCGCCGCAATATCTTCCAGTCTGGTGCTCCTGCGGGGCATTCTGCAAAAGTTGCAGCAATTTTTTCAGCGCGCAAGCGCAAAGGCGGAAGGACAGGATCATGCGGATAATCGCGCTGCTGGCGCTTCTCCTCTTCGCCTCGCCCGCTGCGGCCGAGCCGGTCGCGCGCATCGCCTCGCCGGGCGGCGTGCTTTCGGTCGAGCTCCACATCGACAACGACGGCCGCCCCGCCTATTCGGTGCGGCGTTTCGGGGCTGAGATCATCGCGCCGTCGCGGCTCGGCTTCATGTTGCTCAACGCACCGAAGCTGGAGCGCAATTTCCAGCTGGCGGGGCAAAGCACGCGCAGCTTCGACCGGACCTGGGAGCAGCCCTGGGGCGAGCGCCGCTTCATCCGCAATCACTACAACGAGCTGCGCGCCCGCTTCAGCGAGCGCGGCGGCCTGAGGCGCAGCTTCGACGTCGTCTTCCGGCTCTACGACGACGGGCTGGGCTTCCGCTACGAATTCCCCGACCAGCCGAACCTGCGCCTCGTCGAGATCGCCGACGAGCTGACCGAGTTCGCGGTTACCCGGCCGGCGACGGCGTGGTGGATCCCCGCCTTCGAGTGGAACCGGGAGGAGTATCTCTACAACCGCACCTCGATCACCGAGGTCGGCATCGCCCAGACGCCGATGACGATCCGCACCGAGTACGGGCTCCACATCGCCTTCCACGAGGCGGCCCTGGTCGATTATTCCGGGATGAACCTCGCCCCGATGGGCCACGGCCGCTTCCGCGCGGCGCTGACGCCGGGGACCGACGGCGCCAAGGTCCGCCGCGAGGCGCCCTTCCCGACGCCGTGGCGGACGATGCAGATCGCCGACACCGCCGCCGGCCTGGCGATGAGCAACCTCATCCTCAACCTCAACGAGCCCAACCGCCTCGGCGACGTCTCCTGGGTGCGGCCGATGAAATATGTCGGCGTCTGGTGGGAGATGCACCTCGACCGCTCGACTTGGGCTTCGGGCCCCCGCCACGGCGCCACCAACGAGAATGTGCGCCGCCATATCGACTTCGCCGCGCGGCACGGCTTCGACGCGGTGCTGGTCGAAGGCTGGAACGTCGGTTGGGACGGCGACTGGTTCGGCAACGGCCAGGACTTCAGCTTCACCCAGCCCTATCGCGATTTCGATCTGGAGGGCCTTGCCGCCTATGCGCGCCAGCGAGGCGTCGAGCTGATCGGGCATCACGAGACCTCGGGCTTCGCCGCCCATTACGAGGACCAGATGGAGGCCGCGTTCGCGCTCTACCGGAGGCTCGGCATCAACGCGGTGAAGACCGGCTACGTCGCCGATGCCGGCCAGGCGAAGGTGCGCGGGCCCGACGGCCGCATCCTCTACGCCTGGCACGAGGGGCAGGCGATGAACCGCCATCATATGCGGGTCATCGAGACGGCGGCGCGCTACCGCATCATGATCAATGCCCATGAGCCGACCAAGGACACCGGCCTTCGCCGCACCTATCCGAACATGATCACCCGCGAGGGTGCGCGCGGAATGGAATTCTCGGCCTGGGGCGATCCGTCCAACCCGCCCGAGCATGAGGCGAACCTGGTCTTCACCCGGCTGCTCGCCGGGCCGATGGACTATACGCCTGGCATCTTCGGCATGCGCACGCGCTCGCCGCAGGGGGTCCAGACGACCTGGGCGAAGCAGCTCGCTCTCTACGTCGTCATCTACTCTCCGCTGGTCATGGCCGCAGACCTGCTGGAGAATTACGAGGCCAACCCCCGCCCGTTCCAGTTCATCCGCGACGTGCCGGTGGATTGGTCGGAGACGCTGGTCCTCAACGGCGAGATCGGCGACTTCGTCACGATCGCGCGCAAGGACCGCAACAGCGAGGACTGGTATCTCGGCGCGGTGACGGACGAGGAGGGGCGGGTGCTGACGGTCCCGCTCGGCTTCCTCACTCCCGGCCGGCGCTACCGCGCGCAGATCTACCGCGACCGCGACGCGGCCCATTATCGGACGAACCCGAGCGACATCGCGATCGAGGAGCAGATCGTCACCAGCGCGAGCACGCTGACGCTGCGGCTCGCGCCGGGCGGAGGCCAGGCGATCCGGCTGGCGCCGCTGGGCCGCTGAGCGAAGAGGGCGACAATCGACAAGCGGCGCCCGCCATTCCTGAACGATCTCGCCATGTTCCGGACGGCGGCGCTGATTGAAAGGCTGCCGCCACAGGCGCCGAGCGCGCTACACGCTCTCTCCCAAGGGGGAGAGGGTTCCTTCGCCTAGTGGCTCGTCGCAGCTGCGGCGCCGCGGGGGACGCGGATCGATTCCACCAGCGCTTCTACCTCGGCAGGCGGCTTCGCCGTGACGCGCGCGACGAGCAGCGCGACCGCGAAGTTGATGAGCATGCCGACGACGCCGAAGCCTTCGGGCGAGATGCCGAGCCACCAGCTGCCGGCATTGTTCGCCTCCGGGTTCCACAGCTTGAACCAGGAGATGTAGAGGAAGGTGGAGGCAAGGCCCACGACCATGCCGGCGATCGCGCCTTGCTTGTTCATCCGCTTGGTGAAGATGCCCATGAAGATGGCCGGGAACAGCGAGGCCGCGGCAAGGCCGAAGGCGAAGGCGACCACCTCCGCCACCCATCCCGGTGGGTAGATGCCGAGATAGCCGGCGACGAGGATCGCCGCGGTGGCGGCGAGCCGGGCGGCGATCAGCTCCTGCCTTTCGGTGATGTGCGGCCGGAACGTTCGCTTCAGGAGGTCGTGGCTGATCGAGGTCGAAATGACGAGGAGCAGGCCCGCGGCCGTTGACAGCGCCGCGGCAAGGCCGCCCGCGGCGACCAGCGCGATCACCCAGCCCGGCAGGTTGGCGATCTCCGGGTTGGCCAGCACCATGATGTCCCGGTCGATATAGATTTCGTTGCGGCCTTCGGCGTTCGGCGGATTGGCGACCGCCCGCTCTCCGCAATCCCCGCGCGCGGGAAGGTAGGCGGGCGTCCCGGCGAAGGCCTCCCCGGGGCCGTATTGGATCACGCAGTCGCCGCTCTTGTCGGCAAAGGCGATGAGGCCGTTGGCCTCCCAGTTGTGGAACCATTGGGGCGCGGCCCGATAGGGTGTCTGGTGGACGCTCTCGATGAAGTTGAGCCGCGCGAAGGCGCCGACCGCCGGCGCGGTCGTGTAGAGCAGGGCGATGAAGACCAGCGCCCAGCCCGCCGACAGCCGGGCGTCCGAAGCCTTGGGCACGGTGAAGAAGCGGACGATGACGTGCGGCAGGCCGGCCGTGCCGATCATCAGCGCCGCGGTGATCGCCAGGATGTCGAGGATTGAGCGCGAGCCGGCGGTGTAGGCCGCGAAGCCGAGGTCGGTCAGCACGCCGTCGAGCTTTTCGAGGACGAACATGTTGGAGCCGTCCTGCACCGTCGAGCCGAGGCCGATCTGCGGGACGGGATTGCCGGTCACCAGGTAGCTGATGAAGAAGGCCGGGACGAGATAGGCGAAGATCAGCACGCAATATTGCGCCACCTGGGTATAGGTGATCCCCTTCATCCCGCCCAGCACCGCATAGACGAAGACGATCCCCATCCCTGCCGCCACCCCGAGGTCGATCGGGACGTCGAGGAAGCGGGAGAAGACGATGCCCACGCCGCGCATCTGTCCGGCGATGTAGGTGAAGCTGATAAAGATCAGGCAGACCACCGCGACCACCCGCGCCGCGTGCGAATAATAGCGCGCTCCGATGAAGTCGGGCACGGTGAACTGGCCGAACTTCCTGAGATAGGGCGCGAGCAGCAGTGCGAGCAGGACATAGCCGCCGGTCCAGCCCATCAGGTAGACGGAGCCGTCATAGCCGAGGAAGGCGATCAGCCCGGCCATCGACAGGAAGCTCGCCGCCGACATCCAGTCGGCCGCGGTGGCCATCCCGTTCACCACCGGGTGGACGCCGCGCCCGGCGACGTAGAATTCGCCCGTCGAGCCCGCCCGCGCCCACACCGCGATGCCGATGTAGAGCGCGAAGGAGGCGGCGACGAAGATGTAGATCAGCGTCTGGGTGGCCATCGCGTCAGTCGTCCAGATCGTGGGCGCGCTCGATCGCCCGCATCCGGAAGGCGTAGATGAAGATCAGGGCGATGAAGACGTAGATCGAGCCCTGCTGCGCGAACCAGAAGCCGAGCGGGTAGCCGCCGATCATGAACTGGTCGAGCCAGGGGCGGAGCAGGATGCCGAAGCCGAACGAGACGACGAACCAGACCGCCAGCAGGATCAGGAGCAGCCGCAGGTTTCTGCGCCAGTAGACCCGCTCGGCCGGCGGCGCATTCTCCTCCTCCTGCTCGATCGTCCCAGCCATGTTCTCCTCCTGCGTTCCCCCGCTACCGCCGCGGGCTTTCCGGCGGCCCCAGATAGGAGTCCGGAAGCACGCCCTGGACGATGTGGATCCTCTGGAAGACGAGCCCCGGATCGATCATCCAGATCCGGACGACGTGGCTGCCGGGGCCCTCGACCCGGTGCCGCGTCCGCCTGGTCCAGGCGTTGTCGGCGACCGCCCTCTCCCAGTCGGCTTCGGTGATGCCCTCGTGCACGTTCACGACCTGCGGCGGCCCGTCGTCGATCGACACGGCGTAGCGCAGGCCGCCCCGGCCGCGGAAATCGAGGGTCGGCGAGAGGATCGTCTCCACCTCCACCTCTCCGCCGCCGAACAGGTGGACCGGATATTCCAGATAGGGTCCTTCGCCCGGGGCCTGCTCCGGGGCGGTGACGGGGAACACCGTCACCCCGGAATGGGTGCGGCCGAGGTTCGGGATCGTTCGCCACTCGATGCCGTTGGCGCCGACGGCGCGCCAATGGTGCGCCGCCTCGATCGCGACATAGCCGTTCGTCTCGACGAACCCCCGGACATCGTCCGCATCCGCCGGCCTGAAGGTCTCCACCGCGACGGCGACGGACGTGCCGTCCGAGCCGCGGACGGTCACCGGCGCCCGGTGGCGGCCGACCGGCGCCCGCTCCCAGTCGATCGAGACCGCGAGCTGTGTCTGGCGGTCGACGGCGCCGCGGGTCCGGTCGAGCCGGATCCACGGCCTTGCCGCCGCGGCGGTGAAGCGAAGCGGAGCGCGGCCGCGGTTGAAGATCTCGATGCTGCGGGTCTGGTCGGCGAACGGATCGAAGGCGGGCAGCGCCGGATCGCCGTCCGCCTCGGGCCAGGCCCGCCGGTCGCCCTCTAACGCCACGCCCAGGGCGGCGCCGGCGGGAACGGAGACGGAGCGGACCTCAGGCATGCTTTCCTCGTCCGGCTGCTGCCAGCCGGTATAGCCGAACACGGCCTGGCTCATCATGTGCGGCCATTTGCCGCCCGCAATATCCTCTTCGTAGATGCGCCGGATCTCGCGGTGGCGCGCGTAGAGCGCCCGGGCGCGCTCCGCCATGGCGTTGGCGCTGGCCCTCCCCTGCTCGGCATAGAGCCGGTTCCTGGCAACCGCGACGTAGAGCTCGTTGAGATTGGCCGAAGCCAGGATCGGGTGGAGGACGAGCTGGAAATAGGCGTCCTGCGCTTCGGCCGGCAGGGCGCGGCCGACCTCCTCCGCCCTCGCCGCGAGCGCCCGCCAGTCCGCCGCCACCCGGTCGGCCTCGTCGAAATTGACCAGGCTGAACGTGTCGGCGTCGATCAGCTCCGGCTTCCGGCGGGCATTGTACTGGGTGTAGCGCGTGAGCAGCGCGCCGATCGCGGCGGCATGCTCGTCCCCGAACTGCCGCGCCGCCCAGTGGCGGGGATAGTCGGCCAGCCGCTCCAGCGGCCAGGCTTCCGGGTTCCAGGCGTAGTCGAGGAAGAAGGAGGTCGGGAACTCCATCGGCTTGATGTCGCCGACGTTGACGATCCACAGCCGGTCCGCCCCGTGGCGCCAGGCCAGGTGCATCTGCTCCCAGACGCGCTCGATCTGGTTGGTATTGGTCCATTTATAGTTTCGCGGGCCGCCCACGTAATCGAAATGATAGTAGACGCCGTAGCCGCCCGCCCGCGCCGAGCCGGGCTCCGGCAGGCGGCGGATGTTGCCCCAATTGTCGTCGGCGAAGAGCAGGGTGACGTCCTCGGGCACGCGCATCCGGGCATCGTAATAATCCTGCACTTCCTTGTAGAGCGCCCAGACCTGCGGCGTTTGCGATGCGGGCCGGCCGGTGACGTCGGCGATGATCCGCCGCTGGTCGCGCACGATGGTCTGGAGCAGGTCGATCGCGGTGCCCTCGATCATCGGCTCGTCGCCGTCCCCGCGCATGCCGATCGTGACCAGGCTCTCGTTGTCGCCCATCCGCTCGATGCCTTCGCGCCAGAAGGCGCGCAGCCGTTCGGGGTTGCGCCTATAGTCCCAGGGGCCCTGGCCGTAGCGCTCCCATTCGACGTGGGCGCGCATCATCGGCTCGTGGTGGGAGGTGCCGATCACTACCCCCATCTCGTCCGCCAAGGGAGCGTTCAGCGGATCGTCATCGTAGAAGGCTTTGCCCCACATCGCCGGCCAAAGATAATTCCCGCGCATCCGGAGGATCAGCTCGAACACGCGCTCGTAGAAGCGGTGGTTGAAGCCGCCGAAGGTGTGGCGGACCCAATTGCCCAGCGCGGGCTCCTCGTCGTTGATGAAGATGCCGCGATAGCGCACCGCCGGCTGCTCGGCGCGGCGACCCGGCAGCACGTAGAGCGCCGCCTGGCGCCGGACCGGCACGTCCGCCCACCAGTGCCAGGGCGAGACCCCGATCCGCTCCGACAGGTCGTAGATGCCGAAGATCGTGCCGCGCTTGTCGGCTCCGGCGATGACGAGGGCGCGCTCGATCCCCGGCGCCGGGCGCTCGACCAGCTGCTGGACATAGCCTTCCCACGCGCCGGCGATCCCGCCGAGGTCGAGCCGCCCCGCGGCGGCGAGGCGGTCGATGACGGGACTGCGCCCGATGGTGCCGACGATGACCGCGGCGCCCGGCGGCCCGTCGGCCCGGCCGTCCGCCTCCCCTCCGACACGTGCCAGGTCGGACTGCAGAGTCCGGGCGGCCCGCTGCACGCCCGGATCGAGCCCGCCGTCGGCGATGACCAGGACCGGCCGTCCCCCCTCGATCAGGGCCATGGCCCCGGGGCCGCCCTGCGCGCAGACCGCGGCCGGCCCGGCGCATTCCGCCGCCGCGGCCGGAAATGCGAACAGCGCCAGCAGGAGGGCGGGAAGCAGCCGCACCGTCTCGGCTCAGCGGACGAGCGGGTCGATCGTGCGGATCGTGCCGTCCGGATTGTGGTGAAGCTCGGTCACCTTGATGTTGCGCAGGTGCGTCCGGTTCGAGAGCTGCGTGTCGTGGTAGAAAAGGTACCACCGCCCGCGGAACCGGACGATCGAATGGTGGCTGGTCCATCCCTGCACGGGCTGCAGGATGCGGCCGCGATAGGTGAAAGGCCCGTAAGGAGAATCGCCGGTCGCGTAGACGATGTAATGCGTGTTTCCGGTGGAATAGCTGAGATAGTATCTGCCGCCGTACCTGTGCATCCACGCCGCCTCGAAGAAGCGCCGGTCGTGGTCGCCGCCCAGAAGGGGCCGGCCCTGCTCGTCCAGGATCATCACCTCGCGGGGCGTTTCGGCGAACTCGAGCATGTCCTCGCTCATCCGCGCCACCCGCGGCATCAGCGCCGGCTGGTCGTCGCGGCCGAGGTCGGTGTTCGATCCGTTCGGGTCGAAGCGGCCGTTGGACCAACGCTGGAGCTGACCGCCCCAGATGCCGCCGAAATACATGTAGGTTCGGCCGTCGTCGTCGGTGAACATCGCCGGATCGATGCTGTAGCTGCCGCGGATCGGCTGCGGCTGCGGCGTGAACGGCCCTTCCGGGCGGTCCGAAACGGCGGCGCCGATCCGGAAGATGCCCTGATGGTCCTTGGCCGGGAAATAGAAGTAATAGCGGCCGTTCCTGTAGGCCGCGTCCGGCGCCCACATCTGCCGCGCCGCCCAGGGCACGTCGTCCACGTCGAGCGCGACCGGATGGATCGTCACGGGGCCGCCGATCCGATCCATCGAAAGGACGCGATAGTCGCGCATTTCGAAATGCGAGCCGAGATCGTCCTCCGGCGTGCTGCCCTCGATGTCGTGCGAGCCGTAGATGTAGATGCGGTTGTTGAAGACGCGCGCCGACGGATCGGCCGTGTAGATTTCGGTGACCAGCGGCTGCGAGAGATAGGGCAGCCCCTCGGGCGAGCGGGGCTCCTCCCCGACGGGTGCAGTGGCGCAGGCGGACAGCGCAAGCGCCGCCGCGCCGGCGACCATCTTCATCATCTTGACCATCATCCTCTCCTCGGCGGGCTTCCTCAGACGAAGCGGTTGACCAGATTTTCGAGATATTCCTGCCGGCCGGAAGCAGGGCGCGCCGTGCTGCCCGCCTCAAACGCATGATCGGCAAGATCGGCCAGGCTGAGCTCGGAAAGCGCGCTCCTGCCGAAATCGCCGCGCCAGCCGGAATAACGGTCCTCGACGAAGCGCTGCAGGCGCCCGTCCTCGATGATCGCGGCAGCATTGAGCAGCGCCTTGGCGAGCACGTCGATGCCGCCGACATGGCCGTGGAACAGGTCCTCGGGATCCACCGACTGGCGGCGGACCTTGGCGTCGAAGTTGAAGCCGCCGGTGGTGAAGCCGCCACCCTTCAAAATCTCGTACATCGCCAGGGTGGTCCCGGGGACGTCGTTGGGGAATTGATCGGTGTCCCAGCCGTTCTGGGGATCGCCGCGGTTGATGTCGATCGATCCGAAGATGCCGAGCGCCACCGCGGTCGCGATCTCATGCTCGAAGCTGTTGCCGGCGAGCGTCGCATGGTTCGCCTCGATGTTGACGCGGACCTCGTCGACCAGGCCGTAGCGCTCGAGGAAGCCGTACACGGTGGCGGTGTCGCGGTCATACTGGTGCTTTGCCGGCTCGTGCGGCTTCGGCTCGATTAGGATCGTGCCTTCGAAGCCGATCTTGTGCTTGTGCTCCACCGCGAGGTTGAGGAAACGCCCGAGCTGATCGAGCTCCTGGCGCATGTCGGTGTTGAGGATCGTGTCATAGCCCTCCCGGCCGCCCCAGAGCACGTAGTTCGAGCCGCCGAGCCGGTGCGTCGTCTCGATCATCTCGCGCACCTGGAATGCCGCCCAGGCGAAGATTTCCGGATCGGGGCTGGTCGCGCCCCCGGCAGCATAGCGCGGGTGCGAGAAGAGGTTCGCGGTGCCCCAGAGGAGGCCGACGCCGGTCTCGTCCATCTTGCGCTGCATGTGCTCGGCGATCGCGGCGAGATTGCGCCGATGCTCATCGGGGGTTTCGGCCGTCGCCATCGCGTCGACGTCGTGGAAGCAGAAGAAGGGGACGCCGAGGCGCTCGAAAAAGTCGAACGCGTTGTCGAGCTTCAGCTCCGCCAGCTCCTGGGTGCAGACCTGCCCGGGCTGCCACGGCCGCTGGAAGGTCCCGGCACCGAAAATGTCGTGGCCCGGCCAGGCGAAGCTGTGCCAATAGGCGACCGCCAGCCGGAGATGGTCCTTCATGCTCTTTCCCAGCACCTGCCGGTCCGGATCGTAGAAGCGGTAGGCGAGCATGTTGTCCGTGTCCGGCCCCTCGTAACGGATGGGCGCGAACTCGGCGAAGATACGGTCGGTCATCATTGGCCTCGAAAGCTGGGTTTGAGCACGGAATAAAGCGCGCGGAAGTGTGCCTGCCGCTCCGCGAAATGGTCGAGCAGGTCGGGTTCGGGATCCACGGTCGCGGTGACGGGGGGCGCGGCGCAGGCCTCCTCCACGCCGGCATCACCCGAGGCGATGCGGGCGAGCCGGGCGGCGCCGAACGCCGGCCCCACCTCGCCTCCCCGCCGGTAGACGAGCGGCCGGTCGAGCGCCGCCGCGATCAGCCGGCCCCAGAAT
>JALYHK010000020.1 GCA_030776605.1 Pseudomonadota bacterium | reverse complement strand
AGGTGGAACGGATCATCCGCGAGACCGCGCCGGATGCGGATGTCTGGGTGGTATCCAACCCCGAATTCCTGCGCGAAGGCGCGGCTATCGAGGACTTCAAGCACCCGGACCGCATCGTCGTCGGCGCCGAGGACGAGCGGGCGGCGGAGCTGATGCGCGAGGTCTACCGACCGCTCTACCTCAACAGGGCGCCGCTGATCTTCACCAGCCGGCGGACTGCGGAAGTGATCAAATATGCGGCCAACGCCTTCCTGGCGACCAAGATCACCTTCATCAACGAAGTGGCCGATCTTTGCGAAGCGGTCGGTGCGGACGTCCAGGACGTCGCGCGCGGGATCGGCCTGGACAACCGCATCGGCACCAAGTTCCTCCACGCCGGCCCGGGCTACGGCGGCTCCTGCTTTCCCAAGGACACGCTCGCGCTGCTGAAGACGGCCGAGGACTGCCAGGCGCCGCTGCGCATCGTCGAGGCGGTGGTGCAGGTGAACGACAGCCGCAAGCGGGCGATGGGGCGCAAGGTGATCCGCGCCCTCGGCGACGAGCCCCGCGGCAAGACTGCGGCGGTCCTCGGCCTCACCTTCAAGCCGAACACCGACGACATGCGCGACGCGCCGTCGCTGAGCATCGTCCAGGCGCTGGAGGACGCGGGCGTCAAGGTGCGCGCCTACGATCCCGAAGGAATGGACCAGGCGCGGCCGATGATGCCGAACGTGGAATTCTGCCGCGGGCCCTATCAGGCGGCCGAGGGCGCCGATGCGGTGGTGCTGGTGACCGAGTGGGACGTGCTGCGGGCGCTCGACCTCAGCCGCCTCGCCCGTTCGATGCGCACGCCGGTGCTGGTCGACCTGCGCAATATCTACCCGCCCGAGGAGGCGGAGCAGGCGGGCCTGGTCTGGCACGGCATCGGCAAGCCGGTGCGGAGGCCGGCCGAAGCCGCCTGAGCGGCGAAACCGTTCCGTCCCCGACTCGTTCTCCTCGCTAACGAGAGGAGGATGGGATGAACAGGCTGGCACTCACCGCAGCAACTGCGGCGGCGGTCGGCGCAGGCGCCTGCGCGCCGCGCGCTCCGGTGGACCCGGTACCGGAGGTTCCGACGATCACCTCGGCCGAGGCTGACGTGCGCGAGCCGGGAGGGCGCATCGTGGCGCGCTCGACCGCCACGCAGGTCGGCGACACGCTGCGGGTGAGGGTCGAGGCGGCGGGCCTCGCGCCCGGCATCTACGCCGCCCACATCCACAGCGTCGGTCGCTGCGACCCCCCGAGCTTCGAGACCGCGGGCGGGCACTGGAACCCGACCAACCGGCAGCACGGACGCGACAACCCGCAGGGGCAGCACCTCGGGGACCTGCCGAACCTGATGGTCGGCACCGACCGCCGGGGGAGCTTCGAGTTCAGCATCGCCGGCGCCTGGCTGGCAGGCGGGCGGATGCCGATGCTGGACGCCGACGGCGCCGCCCTGGTGCTCCATGCCCGCGCCGACGACTACCGCACCGAGCCGAGCGGCAACAGCGGCGCGCGGATCGCCTGCGGCGTCTATCGCTAGATCGGCTCGCCGGCGGCACGGGCGCGCTCGACCTTGCTCGCCTCGAGCGAGGCGATGCGGCGCGACGCGATCCACAGGCCCAAGACCGTGAGCGGGGGCATCAGGTAGAGCGCGGCGATGCCGGTGGCGAGGTCGGCCGTCAGCACCGAGACCTTGCCGGCGAAATAAGGCCCGAGCGCAAGGCCGACCATCGTCGTTCCGAGGATGTAGGTGGCGCCCGCCGTGGCGCGCATCCGCGGCAGCACCACGTCCTGCAGCGCCGCCACCGCCGCCCCGACCCAGGCCGAGGCGAACATGTGGGCGACGGGATTGACGATGTAGAATGCGAGCAGGCTGTCGGTGGTCAGCATGAAGGCGACCAGCGGGATCGGCACGGTCGCCGCGATCATGTTGACGAACAGCCGGCCCCGCGGGTCCCGCTGCCGCCAGACGTCGGACGCATAGCCGCCGAGGATGACGCCGATCGCCGCCGAGAGCGCGGCCGACCAGCCGAGGATCGTGCCGACTTCTTCCTTCGCCGTCATGCCGCCGAAGTAAGCGGAGGGCCCCAGCGGGCCGGCGTAGAAGCTCTGCTCGACGAAATAGGGGATCCAGAAGCTCGTCGCATAGGTCACGAACGCGATGCTGCCGAAGGCGACGACCATCAGCACGACCACCGGCGTTCCCCAGATCAGCCGATAGGTCGGCGGGTCGCGGTGCTTCAGCGACTGAATCCACGAGAAGACGGCGTAGACGCCGAGGCCGTAGGCGGCCCATTGCGGGACGTCCCCCGTCAGCCACATCAGTCCGGCGGCGGCGAGCGCCACCACGGCGAGCGCGACGAGATTGCGCACCATCTCGCCCGGCAGCCGCGCGGCGGTGAGCAGCGTCAGCGGCGGCAGGATCGCGGCGAGCTCGCGGCCGAAGTCGCGCCAAGCGTTCGGCCGCACCACCGGCTGCGGCAGCCCGTCGGAGGCCCCGCGCTGCGGCTCCCTCAGCGACAGCACCCACAGCGCGAGCAGCAGGCCCGGCACGCCCACGGCGATGAAGGCGGCCTGCCAGCCGGCGAGGCCGAGCGGCGCGGTCGCCGGATCGGGATAGGCGGCGGTCCAGCGGCTGACCACGAAGCCCCCGATCGGCAGGCTGAGGCCCCCGCCGATGTAGAGCCCGCTCGAGTAGATCGACAGCGCGGTGGCCCGCCGCTCCTTCGGGAAATAGTCCGAGATCATCGAATAAGCCGCCGGCGACGCGCTGGCCTCGCCGATCCCCACGCCGACCCGCGCGGCGGCGAGCATGCCGAAGCTGTTGGCGAACCCGGATACGGCGGTCATCGACGACCAGAGCGCGAGCCCCATCGCCATCAGCCGGCCGCGGTACCAGCTGTCCGCGAGCCGCCCGAGCGGGATGCCGAACAGGGCGTAGAAGACGGCGAAGGCGGTGCCGTAGAGGAAGCCGATCTGCGCGTCCGAGACGTCGAGGTCGCGCTTGATGTCGCCGACCAGGATCGAGAGGATCTGCCGGTCGACGAAATTGATGATGTAGACGAGGACGAAGACGAACAGGGCGTACCAGGCGTAGGCGCCGATGCGGACGGGCCGGCCGCCGGACGGGCTGGGTTCTGCGGGGGGCGACGCCATGGGAACCCTCGTTGTTATCCGACCGGCTTCTGGCTAGCAGAGCAGCCTTTGGCAACCGTCTTGGAGCCTCGATGACGTCGGTGCTTTTCGTCTGCCTCGGCAATATCTGCCGCTCGCCGCTCGCCGAAGCGGCGTTCCGGCGCGAAGCGGAGCGGCTGGGCCTCGAAGCGGAGGCGGACTCGGCCGGCACCGGCGAGTGGCACCTGGGCGAGCCGCCGGACCGCCGCGCGATCGCCGTCGCTGCCCGCAACGGCGCCGACATCGCTCATCTGAGGGCGCGGCAAGTGAGCCGCGAGGACTTCTATCGCTTCGACCACATCGTCGCGCTCGACCGCAACAACCTGCGCCAGCTCGAACGGCTCGCCCCGCCGGACGGCAAGGCGCAGCTGTCGTTGCTGCTAGACCATGTCGAAGGACGCGGAGGGCAGGCGGTCGCCGACCCCTATTATGGCGATGCCGACCATTTCGACGCCACCTGGCAGGACGTGAGCGAAGGCGCGCGCGCCCTCGCCCGAAAGATCGCGCAGGAGCAATGACCGCCTTCGCCGCCCGGGTGGCCGCGCTGACCGGGGTGCCGGAGGAGCGGCTCGAGCGGCTTTCGGGCGGCGACCTTTCCGAAGTGTTGCTGCTTCGCCGGCCGGACGGCCGCTGCACCGTCGCCAAGGGCGGCGGCGCGGTGGGAGTCGAGGCGGCGATGCTGCGCGCGCTCGCCGCCGGGGGCGTGCCGGTCCCGGCCGTCGAGGGCGAGCACGAGGGAGTCCTGCTGCTCGAGCATGTCGAGAACGACGGCGTGATGAGCCCGAACGCCTGGGCCGACATCGGCTCCACCCTGCGGCGGCTGCACGCGCGGCGCGGCGAGCGCTACGGCTGGCCGGCCGACTATCGGATCGGGTCCGTCGAGCTCGACAATCGGGAGAGCGGCGACTGGCCGGCCTTCTGGGGCGAACAGCGCCTCGTCGCGACCGCCGCGGTGCTCGACCTGCCCTGGCGGGAACGGGTCGAGCGGCTCGCCGGGCGGCTCGCCGATCTTCTTCCCGCATCGCCGCCGCCGTCGCACCTCCACGGCGACCTGTGGAGCGGCAACATCCTGGTCCGCGACGGCAGCCTCGCCGCGCTGATCGATCCGGCCTGCTATTATGGGCACGCCGAGGTCGACCTGGCGATGCTCATGCTGTTCGACGCGCCGCCCGAGGCGTTCTGGACGGCGTACGGCGCATCCGAGGCCGGCTGGGAGGAGCGCCGCGGGCTCTATCAGCTCTTTCCCGCCCTCGTGCACCTGCGGCTGTTCGGCGCGAGCTATGCGCCGATGGTCGATCGGCTGCTGCGCGCGGCAGGCGCCTGATTTCCCCATCGGGAGCGGGGCTCAGCCGAGCGGGTATCGCTCGAGGACCGAATAGACGGCGCCCTCGGGAGTGAGCTCGCTCTCGAACAGGGTGAAGGCGTCGACCTTGAAGGGCTCGCTCGCGAGACCGCCCGACTGCTCGATCATGCTGCGCACCGGCCCCGCCGAGCGGCTGAGGCGCGCGAGCGTGATGTGGGGATGGTAGGCGCGGCGGTCCGGCTCGATCCCCACGCGGGCGATCGCCTGGTCCACCTTCTTGTGAAGGGAGTGGAGCGGCTCCTGCGGGCTCACGCCCGCCCATATGACGGCGGCCTGGCCGCGGCGCCCGAAAGTGCCGAGGCCGCTCACCGCGAGCTCGAAAGCCGGATGATGGATCGAGCCGAGGGCGGCGTGGATGTCGTGCGCCCTATGACGGTCGACCTCGCCGATGAACCGCAGCGTCAGGTGGATCTGGTCGTCGCTCTGCCAGCGGGCGCCGCTGATCCCGCCCATCGTCGCGAGCAGGCGCGCGCGAACTCGCTCCGGCGGACGGACAGCGACGAAGAGCCGGTGCATGGCATTTTCCCTAGCCGAAGGCGTTGCGGCGGCGAACCGGTTTTCCTTGAATATCGCCCCTTTTCGCCCGATATTGAGCGGCGGACGGCAGGGGATTGCCGGCAAAAGGAGAGTTGAAAATGGCAAACTGGTCTGACCCGCGGACGAGCGCCGCGCCTCAGCCGACCACGACGACCGCCGGCCGCGACGTCGCCTTCGACGCCGGCCTGCGGGCGCATATGCTCAGCGTCTACAATTACATGACTTCGGGCGTGCTGCTGACCGGCATCGTCGCGATGCTCTTCGCGAGGGGCGGCGTACCCGATTCGGCGGCCTTTCAGCTGTTCGCCCAAGGCGGGCCGCTCGCCTGGATCGTGATCTTCACGCCGCTCGTGATGGTGATGGTGATGAGCTTCGGCATCAACCGGATCTCGACCGGAACCGCGCAAGTCCTGTTCTGGGCCTTCGCGACGCTGATGGGCCTGTCGCTGTCGACCATCTTCCTCGTCTACACGCCCGGCTCGATCGCCACCGCATTCTTCGCGACGGCGGCGGGCTTCGCCAGCCTCAGCCTCTGGGGCTACACGACGAAGAAGGACCTGTCCGCGATGGGCACGTTCCTGATCATGGGCCTGTTCGGCCTGATCGTCGCGATGGTGATCAACCTGTTCTGGCAGAACAGCGCCTTCGATCTGGCGATCAGCGCCATCGGCGTGCTGATCTTCGCGGGCCTCACCGCCTACGATACGCAGAAGATCAAGAGCATGTACTTCGCCGTCGCCGGAACCGATTTCCACGGCAAGGCGAAGATCATGGGCGCGCTGACGCTCTATCTCGACTTCATCAACCTGTTCCTGTTCCTGCTTCGCTTCCTCGGCAATCGCGAATAGGCGGAGCCGAAGGCGGGAAGCGAAAGGCCCGGCGGAAACGCCGGGCCTTTTTCGTCGGCGTGCCCGGCGCTGCGGCCCAGCCTTTGGCGTGACGGCGGAGCCCAGCGGCGCTAAGGGTCCCGCGCGATGCGGCAGGCGACGGGCAGGATAGAGGTCGAGACGGCGGGGCAGGGGCTGGTCGAAGTCACCGCGGAGATTGCCCGCTGGGCCGCGGCGGAGGCGATGGGCGAGGGGCTGCTCACCATCCTCTGCGCTCACACCTCGGCCTCGCTGCTGATCCAGGAGAATGCGGCGCCCGCCGCGCGGGCCGACCTGGAGTGCTTCTTCGCCCGCATCGCGCCCGAGGACGCCGCGCGCTACGAGCATGACGACGAAGGGCCGGACGACATGCCGGCCCATATCCGCTCCGCGCTCACCCAGACGCAGCTGTCGGTTCCTGTGATCGACGGGCGGCTTGCACTCGGCACCTGGCAGGGCATCTACCTCTTCGAGCACCGCCGCCGCCCGCACCGCCGCACGCTCGTCCTCCACCTGATCGGCGCGTGATGGGCGTCGAGGCGGTCCGCGCCTTCCTCGCCGCCCGCGCGCCCGAGCTGCGGCTGATCGAGGCGCACGCGAGCACCGCCACCGTGGCGGATGCGGCGCAGGCGCTCGGGGTCGAGCCGTCCCGCATCGCCAAGACGCTGGCAATCCGCGCCGGCGAAGCCGTTTTCCTGCTCGTCGCGAGCGGCGATGCCCGGCTCGACAATGCCAAGGCGAAGGCGCGCTTCGGCGCGCGTCCGCGCATGCTGGGTGCGGAGGAGACGTTGGCGCTCACCGGTCATCCGGTCGGGGGCGTCTGCCCCTTCGCGCTCGCGACACCGCTCCCGGTCTACTGCGACCTGACGCTTCGCAGCTTCGACTTGGTGTACCCCGCCGCTGGATCGCGCAGCAGCTCGGTGGAAGTGGCACCGGACCGCCTCGGCGATATCGTTGGCGCGGAATGGGTGGACCTGTGCCGGTCGCCCGCTTGAGCTCGCTGCTTCAAAAGCGCGCCGCGAGCGGATAAGGATGGTGCGGAAGCAAGGCGAGAGGGCCGGGGCCGGGGAGCGGCTTTCCGGTCCAGCGGCCGACGAACAGGGAGAAGACGATGATTTGCAAAGGTCTGCGCACCGGCGCCATCCTCGGGGCGGCCCTTTACCTCAGCGCATGCAGCCCGAGCGTCTCCAGCCTCGACTGCGGCGAGATCGTCGAAGAGGCCAAGCGCGCCTCGCAGGACCAGCCGGTCAAGATCAACGAGGTGCGGAATGTCCGAGAGGAGACCCGCACCGAGACCGAGGCGCGCTGCCTCGGCGAAGCCACCTGGAGCAACGAAGAGGTCAGCAACGTCTGGATGCGCGCTTACGAGACCGACAACGGCACGATGGTCGAGTATCGCAACCAGCCGTGGGAGTAGCGCCTCCTCAATAGCCGAAGGGACCCGCCCGCTCCCCGAGCACCTGGTCGCGGAGCTCTCGCGCTTCCCACCTTTTCTCGACGCCGGCCTCTGCCTGTTTGACGAGGCTGAGGATCGCGTAGTTCACCGGCGCCTTGCGCCCCAGCGACTTGGCGAGCTTCACCACCTCGCCGTTGAGATAGTCGATTTCCGTGCGGCGGCCGGCGGCGAGGTCGTCCGCCATTGAGGAGCGGGCGTGGGGGTCGATGCGCTGCGCTTTCAGGATCGTGTTGCGGAACAGGAAATCGGGAGCGGCGATCGCGTGCGGGAGCAGCTCCGGCGCGATGGGCCCGAGCTTGGCGGGCCGGATCCCCGCCTGCTTCATCAGGTCGAGCGCCTCGAGCATCGAGGCGGCGACCACGCGCCGGTAGTCGCGGTCGCCGAGCTGCTCGATGAGGCTCTTGCCCGACAAGGCGTTGACCGCATTGTTGAGGTTGATGAGGAGCTTGCCCCACGCCAGGCCCTCGGCATCTCCGGTGGTGCGCAGCTGCCCCATCCGCCGCCCGACCCTCGCGGCGATCGCGTCCGTGAGCGGCGTCGACTCGGCGACGAGCTCGCCCGCCACGCCCTTGTGCCAGCGGCCGCTCCCCAGATAGGCGATGTTGAACGGCACCATACCCTGAACGATTTCGAAGTCGGGCAATGCCTCCCTGAGTATGGCGACGTTGCTGACGCCGTTCTGGAAGCTGATGATGGGCACGCCCTTCCGCGCGTGGCGGGCGATCTCCCTTGCCGCCGCCTCGGTGTCGTAGCTCTTGACGCAAAGGGCGATGGCGCCGCCCTTGCCGAGCGCTTCCACCTGCGTCGCGAAGTCGACCGACCCCGCCGGAAGATGGAGCCGCGCGCCGTCGATATCCGAGATGGTGATCCCGTTGCTGTCGACATCCCTTTTGATGCTGTCGCGGCCGATGAAGGAGACGGGCAGGCCCGCGCCCTGCCATGCCGCGCCGATGAAGCAGCCGACCGAGCCCGCGCCGAAGAAGGCGATGTGCGGCAGATCGGCCACGGCTCAGCCGCGGCCGCGATAGGGGGCGACGCCCTGATCGGGGACCCACAGGCCCGGCGGCGCAGCGCCCGTCTGCCAGAAGACGTCGATCGGGATCCCGCCGCGCGGGTACCAATAGCCTCCGATCCTAAGCCAGAGCGGCTTCATCTCGTGGACGAGCCTGCGCGCGATCCCCACGGTGACATCCTCATGGAAGCCGCAATGGTTCCGGAAGGAGGCGAGGAACAGCTTCAGCGACTTGGATTCGACGATCGTCTCGGCGGGTGCATAGTCGATCACGATGTGGGCGAAATCGGGCTGTCCGGTGACCGGGCAGAGCGAGGTGAACTCGGCGGCGGTGAAGCGCACCAGATAAGGGCTTTCCGGCCTCGGGTTCGGAACATAGTCGAGCCGCGCCTCGTCGGGCGATGACGGGATCGCGCTCGGGCGGCCGAGGTGGGTAAGGTCCATCGCGCGGGTCGTAGCGCCTCAGCGTCCGGCTGTCATTCCCGCCGCTTCTGGTCTAACCCGCGGCCATGAGCGCCGATCCGCCGAGCAGCGCCGCCGCCGACCACGGAACCGTCCGCCTCCGCGGCTCTCCCTCCGATTATGTCGCGCTGGTGCTCGGCGCCGCCGCCGCCGTGGTGGTGCTGTGGTTCGTCTACGAGGTACGAACCGCGCTGCTGCTCCTGTTCTTCGCGCTCGTAGTCACGATCGCGCTGTCGGCGCCGGTGCGCTGGTTCATGCGGCGCGGCCTCTCCCACAAAATGTCCGGCGCGCTGACCTTCGCCGCCTTCCTCGGCGTGCTGATCCTGATCGGGGCGCTCGTCTTCCCCCGCGTCGCGGCGCAGATGGTGCTGCTGCTGAGGGAGCTCCCGGAGTTCGCGATGCGCTTCAACGAACAGCTCGCGTCGCTGCTCGCCCGCTATCCCGAGCTGCAGGGCTTCATTTCGGCCGACGCCGCCGCGCTTGAAGGCATGGCTCCTTCCCCGGCCGACCTGTTCCGGGGCCTCGGCGGCGCTTCTCTGTCGCTGCTCGCCTTCCTGGCGTTGCTCGTCGTCTTCCTGAGCTTCGTGCTCTATGCGCTGCTCGATCCGGTGCCGATCCTGCGCGGCTATCTCGGCAGCCTGCCGCCCGGCTACCGCCGCGCCGGCGCCCGCGCCTTCGCGCGCGCGAGCCGCGCCGTGATCGGCTGGACCAAGGCGAGCCTGATCATCGGCGTGATCGAAGCCGTGCTGGTGTTCATCTTCCTCACCCTGATGGAGGTGCCCGCTGCGCTGGTCTGGGCGGCGCTCGCCTTCTTCGCCGAGTTCATCCCGCGCATCGGCGGCTATGTGATGGCCGCGCCGCCGGTGCTGATCTCGCTGACATTGGGGCCGATGACGGCGCTGTGGGTCGCCCTCTTCTACCTGGTGATGAACGAGATTCTCGGCAATCTGGTCGCGCCGCGGATCAGGGGCGCGACGATGCAGCTCCATCCGGTGATGCTCCTGTTCTTCACCCTCGCCTTCGCCCTCGCCTTCGGGGTCCTCGGGGCGATCGTCGCGACGCCGGCGGCCGCCTTCTTCTCCGCCTACTACGGCGAGTTCTATCTCAAGCGCCGCGCGTCGGCGGCCCGATAGACAGCGGGGCTTCGCCTTCCCGCCCGGAAGCGGCTAGAGGAGGCGGATGGACTCGCTGGTCTCGACCGAATGGCTCCAAGGCGCCCTCGACAAGGAGAATGTGAAGATCGTCGATGCGACCATCTTCCTGCCCGGCTCGGGCCGCGACGCCCGAGCGGAATGTGAGGCGGAGCATATCCCCGGCGCAGTCTTCATGGACCTGGATGCGATCGTCGACCGCACAAGCCCTCTGCCGCACATGCTGCCTTGTCCCCGAGACTTCGCCAAGGCGATGGAGACGCTGGGGCTGAGCGAGGTGGACCGCATCGTCCTCTACGACAATTCGCCGCTGCACAGCGCCGCCCGCGGCTGGTGGATGCTGCGGCTGTTCGGCGCCCGCGAGGTCGCGCTCCTCGACGGGGGACTTCAGAAATGGAAGGCGGAGGGGCGGCCGGTCGAAGCGGGTCGGTCCCCGCCTCGCCGAGGCGGGTTCCGCGCCTCGGCGGCGCCGGACGCGGTGGCTGACAAGGATTTCGTGCGCGGCTTGCTCGGCTCGGACGACGCGGAGATCGTCGACGCGCGACCCGCCTCGCGCTTTGCGGGAGAGGATGCCGAGCCGCGGCGGGGAGTCGAGCCGGGGCATATTCCGGGCTCCAAGAGCCTGCCGCAATCGGCGCTGTTCCGAGAGGACAACAGCTGGAAGCGCCGCGACGAGCTGCTCCGGGCGTTCGAGGCGGCCGGCGTCGATTTGTCGAAGCCGATGGTGACCACCTGCGGATCGGGCGTGACGGCTGCGGTGCCGCTGTTCGCGGCCTATTTGCTCGGCAAGGAGGATGTGAAGCTCTACGACGGCAGCTGGTCCGAATGGGGCGCCGATCCGGCGCTGCCCAAGGCGAAAGGCCCGGCGTGAGCGGCAAGGCCCCGGAGACCAGGCTCGTCCACGGCGGGCGCCGCCGCGAATGGCGCGGAGAGCTGGTCAATCCGCCGGTCCACCGCGGCTCGACCGTCCTGTTCGACAGCGTCGCCGCGATGCGCGCCTCGGCGCCCGCCTTCGGCAAGGCCTATTACGG
>JALYHK010000019.1 GCA_030776605.1 Pseudomonadota bacterium | reverse complement strand
CCCGTAGAGCGGCCGCACCTCCTCGGTGCGATAGCCCATCAGCGCGAGCATCGTCGGAAAGATGTTGTAATGGCTCGAGCGGTTGCGGTTGGCCGCCAGGTGCCGCGCCCAGTCCGGCGGGGCCGCCTCGCCGCCGGCGACCACGACCAGCGGCACCACCCCCTCCTCCATCTGCGGGTCGGCGCTGCAGTGGGTGGTGTAGCCTTCGCGGCCGTCGTCGTGGAGGTCCTGGCCGTGGTCGGAAGTGTAGAGCAGCGTCGCCCCGGCGAAGTCGGCGGTGGCGAACAGCCGGTCGAAGAAGGCGCCGACGTTCCACAGGATGGTGTTGCGGTAGGCGTTGCGGTAGCGCGCCCACTCCTCGGCGGTGCCGCCGAAGCCGGGGCGGGTGCCGAGGTCGGCGACGTTGACGAAGCGCCCGCGCGGCAGCGCCGGCCGGTAGCGCATATATTCGTCGGGATATTTGTCGTGGACGGGGAAGTGCGCGCCGACCTTGTTCACGATGACGAAATCGGCGCGGCCGTCGTTGAGCAGCCGCGCGACCTGGTCTGCCGCGGCGATGTCGCGCTCGCGCACGTCGATATGGTCAAGCGGCACGAACTCGTCGACGCCGGCGAGGTCCTGCTCGTAGACCCGGCCGCCGCTCTGCGCGTCGATATAGACGGTGTGGAAGCCCGCCCGCCGCGCATAGTGCCAGATCGAGGGCATGGTCACGTTGATCCGCCGATAGTCGTCGCGGGTGCCGCCGTAGCGCAGCGTCACGTTGCTGCCGACGCTGCAGTTGGTGATCGATGCGGCGAGGCCGTAATTGTGCACCGTCACCCCCGGCTGCGGCGCGGCAAGGCCCGAGCGCACCCCTTCCGGGTGGTTGATGTCGAGATACTGGCCCGCCACGCTCTCGTCGATCACCAGCACGATGTCGCGCTCGGCGGGGACCGCGTCGGGGATGAGCGCGACCGGCCGCCGCTCGGGCTCGTCGGCGGTGGCGAACTCGTAGGCGGAGATGCCCAGATAGGCGAGCGGGGTGAACGAGCCGGGCAGTCCGTTGGCGCCGTCGCCGCCGCGGAAGTAGAGGATGGTCGCGAGCAGCGCCACGCCCGCCGGCGCAGCGCCGAGCACCAGGCTGCGCGGCACCGACCGCGTCTCCGGCACCGGCCAGACGAGGCCGATCAGCAGCAGCACCGCCGGCACCATCGCCAGCAGCACCTGCACCCAGAATTGGGCGAGGGCGTCGCCGGCGCCGCCGCGGGTCTCGATCAGCGTCAGGAAAGTGTCGTACTGGAGGAAGCCGCCGGTGATCCGCTCGCACATCGCTAGGAAGGCGGCCGAGAGGGCCAGCGGCACCGCATAGGCGGCGCGCAGCCACAGCGGCTGGATATAGGCGGTGGCGAGCAGGCAGGCGGCGAGCAGCGTGAACAAAAGCGCATAGACCAGCAGCGACAGCGACAGCCCGAGCGAGAAGGCGCGCTCCGCCGCCAGCTGGTAGCCGGTCAAAAGATAGACGGAAATCAGGAACGGTTTGATCGGCAACCCCCCTCTGCCGACGAATCGCCCATATTCTGCTACAGATCAGTCCCTTAGGCAACGCCGCCACTGGCGCGCCCTGGAGCCGCAGCCCGAAATCCCGTGCGCACCGTTCGCCGTCCGATCGGCACCGTCCGGCGCTCGGGCTTTGCCCAATCGTCCTGCCCGTCTCACAGAGAGACGGTGGGGTTGCTCGCCCTCCGTTCATCTCTAGTCCATGAAACTTCTCTGACTCTCGGCGCGTTTGGCCTTTCAAGTAGAGTTTGAAAGGAGCCATGTATGGCGACGAGTATTTTGGAGGCGCGCGGCGGCACTCTCGTTCCGAGGCCGGACCAGCGCGGCTATCACATCGTCTACCGCGACCACGAGACTAATTACTGCCCGGGCTGCGGCCGGACCCACTGGTATATCGGGCGGCTGATGGCGGAATGCGCCTTCTGCGCGACGGCGCTGCCGCTCGAGAACGCTTCGCTCGTCGCCGGCGGTCAGATCGTTCGCCATGTGCGCCGCCCCGGCTACGCGCCGGTCGAGCAGGCGTTCGCCGCCTAGGAAAGGACCGGCGGCACGGAGATACGGCCAGAGCTCCCGTGCTCCCCTAGCGGGCGAGCCTGGCCGACCCGGGAGCGGCGATCGGCGCCGCTCCCTTTCGCTGGAGGTCTCCGGCAAGCTCCCTGGGCCGGACCCTTCAGCCGGCGGCGTCCTCATGGCCGCGCCGCCCGCGCCGGCTCTCCCGCGCGCTTCGGCGCCGGCTACGCGAGGGCCGGCGCGACGCGTTCCTCAGCTCCCCCGCCGCCGCACCGGCACGGCGACGTTGCAGACGTCGATCCCGCCCGCCGGGCGGATGAAGAAGCTGCCGCCGCGGTTGGCGCGGCCGGTGACATAGGCGGCGAACGCGTCGGTGTCGGTGCGCATCGCCTCGTAGGAGGGCCGCTCGGCGGCCGGCATGTCGGAGGCGAGCCGGATGCGGGCGATCGGGATCGGCCGCTCGCCGCGCTCGGCGTCGTAGAAGCCGAGGTTGCCACTGCCGCGGGGCCGCGCCGAGAGCGCCGTCATGCCGTCGACCACCCGGCCGACATTGGCGATGTTGAGGTCGAGATGGCGCGGCGCGTGGCCGATCACCGCATAGAGTTCGCCGCCGGTGCCGGTGTCCGGCGCGACGTTGCGGCCGACGCCGACGCTGCCGTAGCAATGGGTCAGCCAGGCGCGGCCGCTCTCGGGGTCGTAGCCGATCGGCCAGCCGCCGGCATGGCCGGCGATCGGCGCGTAGCTGTCGGGAAAGCCGAGCGGCCGGACCGACAGGCCCTCGAGCGCGCGGTCGTATTCGGCGGGAGGCGTGCGCACCACGCCCGGCGGCAGCGGCACTTCCGCGTCGCCGTTCCCCCACTGCACGACATAATTGTCCTGCACCCGGTAGACGGTGGCGTCGTTCCACCATCCGGCGCGGGCGAAGGCGCGTATGTTCGCGACATGGACCGGCGCGAAGTCGGGCGCGAGCTCGATCGCGACGCGGCCGCCGTCCGCGAGGTCCAGGATCAGCAGGTTCTCGGGATCGATCGGGCGCCAGTCGGCGGCCGTGGTTGCGGCGAGCACCTCGCTCGGCTCGCGCGCGTCGAGCACCGGCGCCGGCCGCCAGAACGTGTAGCGGGCCGAAGGCTCGGGCTCGGCGGGCGGCGGCGGCGCTGGCGGAGCGTGGACGCAGGCGGCTAGTAGCAGGCAAGCGAAGGCGGCGGTCGAGCGCATGGTCGTTCCCCTTTTCCTCTCGTTTTCCCGCGCGCGGCTCGGCGGATCAAGGGTGTTCGTGGATCTCGGCACCGGGTCCGGCAGGTGGGTGACCACCAAGGCGGACGCTATGGATGCGCTGCTTGCGCTGCGCGGCGGCGAGGCTATTGTCCGCCGCCATGTGGCTGCTCGACAAGATGCTTCGCAAGCTCGTCACCAGGGGCGAGCTCGTCGTCACCGACCATGACGGGAAGGAATATCGCTACGGCGCGCCCGACCCGGAGGTCCGCTCGGTCCGCGTGCGGCTCACCGACCGCGGGGCCGCCCTGCACATCGCGAGGGACCCGCGGGTGGGCGCCGGCGAGGCTTATATGGACGGGCGCCTGGTCGTCGAGAAAGGCGACATCCGCGACCTCGCCCTCCTCATCCGCGCCAACGCGCCGTTCGAGAAGCGGGGAGCGCTGAGGCCCAAGGGGCCACTGCGCAAGAGCGTGAGCTGGCTCGCCGGCAAGCTCGACCAGATCAACTGGAGGAGCCGCTCGCGCCACAACGCCGAGCACACCTACAACCTCACGCGGCGGCTCTACGAGCTGTTCCTCGACGAGGACCGCCAATATACCTGCGCCTATTACCGCGACCCCTCGAACAGCCTCGAGAGGGCGCAGCTCGACAAGAAGGCGCACATCGCCGCCAAGCTCCACCTCAAGCCGGGCATGAAGGTGCTCGACATCGGCTGCGGCTGGGGCGGCCTCGCCCTCTACCTGCACCGCCACTACGACGTCGACGTGCTCGGCATCGCGCTGGCGCCGGACCAGATCGAATTCTCCCGCGAGCGCGCCGCCGAGGCGGGGGTGTCGGACCGCGTCAGGTTCGAGCTGATGGACTATCGCGACGTCCAGGGTCCGTTCGACCGCATCGTCAACGTCGGGCTGATCGAGCATCTCGGCACGCCCCACTACCCCGGCTTCTTCCGCAAGTGCCACGACCTGCTGGCGCCGCACGGAATTATGGTCTCGCACTGCTGCGGGCGGATGGGCCCACCGGGCGTCACCGACAAATGGACGCGGAAGTACATCTTCCCCGGCGGCTACATCCCGGCCATCTCGGAGATCGTCAGCGAGGCCGAGCGCAACCGGCTGATCGTCTCCGATGTGGAGGCGCTGCGCTACCACTATGCCTATACGCTCGAGGAGTGGTACCGCCGCACCAACGCCGCCCGCGACGAGATCGTCCGGCTCTACGACGAGCGCTTCTTCCGGATGTGGCAATTCTATCTCGCCGGCGCCGAGGCGGCCTTCCGCTACGGCGGCTTGGTCAACTGGCAGGTCCAGTACCTCAGACGGCGGGACGCGGTGCCGATCGTCCGCGACTATATGGTCGAAGAGGAAGCGCGGCTGCGCGCCTCCGAGGAACCGCCGCAATGGCACCTGGCCGCGGAGTGAGCGCGCCCGGGCCCGCGTAACCGCTGTGTGCCGGAGGCTCGGCCATCCGCCATCCTCGGTCCTCGCGGTGCGGCGGGTGGTGTCCCGTTCCGCCGCACCCTCTCGAGGCAGCCGCCGGCCTCGTCCGCCAGTCGGAGCCGATCGGCTGCCGGCTGGGCTCGGGATCGAGCGCCGCATAAAGGTCCCGCCGCTGCCTGCGCCGGTCCGGGTGATCACCGGTGATAGAGGCCGGGCTTCTCCCTGGAGCCGGCCCAACAGTGCCTCGGTGAGACAGTGGCCGCGGCGCGCTTGAACCGCCGCTGCGGGCAAGGCACATCGCGCTGATGCTGACCGGCTGTCCGGCGAGAGGAAGGTGACGTCTCCCCACCCCGCCTGGTGGGAGCGGCGCTCGACGGTCGCCCTGCTGGTCCTGCTGTCGGCGGTGCCGCTGCTCTGGCCCGACGTGCCGCCGCTGCTCGACCTGCCCGGCCACATGGGCCGCTACCGCGTCCAGCTCGACGGCGACACGTCGCCGGCGCTCCAGGCCTATTACAGCTTCGAATGGCGGCTGATCGGCAACCTCGGCGTCGACCTTCTGGTCGTGCCGCTGTCTCGGATCTTCGGCCTGGAGCTGGCGGTGAAGCTGATCGTGATGGCGATCCCGCCGCTCACCGTCGCCGGCTTCCTGTGGGTGGCGCGCGAGGTGCACGGACGCATCCCGCCGACGGCGCTGTTCGCGCTTCCCTTCGCCTACAACTTCCCCTTCCTGTTCGGCTTCGTCAACTATGCGCTGTCGATGGCGCTCGCCTTCCTCGCCTTCGGCCTGTGGCTGCGGCTCGCGCGGCTCGGGCGGACGCGGCTGCGGGCGATCCTCGCCGTGCCGGTCTCGCTGCTGCTGTGGGTCTGCCACGCCTTCGGCTGGGGGACGCTCGGCGTCCTCGCTTTCTCGGCCGAGCTGGTCCGCCAGTACGACCGCGGCCACAACGTCTTCATGGCCTGGCTGCGCGCCGGCCTCCACTGCTTGGCGCTGGCGCCCCCGATCGCGCTGATGCTGCTGTGGCGCAGCGACGCCTCGGGCGAGACCGGCGACTGGCTCAACTTCGACGCCAAGCTCGAGTGGCTGAGGATGGCGCTGCGCGACCGCTGGGAGACGTTCGACGTCGCCTCGCTCGCCTTCACCGGCCTGATCCTCGCCTGGGCGCTGGTCAGCCGCCGGATGGCCTTCTCGCGCAACCTCGCCGCCTCGGCGCTGTTCCTCACGCTCGTCTTCTTCGCGCTGCCGCGGATCGTCTTCGGCTCGGCCTATGCCGACATGCGGCTCGCGCCCTATCTCTTCGCCGTCGGCCTGATCGCCATCCGGTTCCCCGAGCGGATGCGCCCGGCGGTGATGAAGGGGATCGCCGCCGCCGCGCTCGCCTTCGTGCTGGTGCGGACCGCCGCGACCACCGCGAGCATGGTCCTCTACGACCGCAGCTACGACCGCGAGCTGGCTGCGCTCGGCCACGTGCCGCCCGGCGCGCGGCTCGTCTCCTTCGTCGGCCGCGAATGCCGCGAGCCCTGGGCGATGAGCCGGCTGCTCCACTTGCCCGGGCTCGCGATCATGCGCAGGCACGCCTTTTCCAACGATCAATGGACGATGGAGGGCGCCCAGCTGCTCGACGTGCGCTACCGCAAGGGCTGGCCGTTCATACGCGATCCCTCCCAGGTGGTGACCGCGCGGCCCTGCAGGCGCGAGCTGTGGCTGACGATGAACGAGGCGATGGCCCATTTCCCCCGCGACGCGTTCGACTATGTCTGGACGGTCCAGCCGCCGCCCTTCGATCCGTCCTATGCCGAGGACCTGCGGCCGATCTGGCGCGACGGGGCGAGCGTCCTCTACCGCGTCGAGCCGCCGCCGGAGGCGCGTTAGGCGAACACCCAGCGGCGGTTGAGCGCGAAGGTGACGAGCGGCGTCACCGCCACGATCGGGATCACCGACCACCAGACCGGGCCGCCCAGATGCTTGACGAAGAACCAGACGAACAGCTGGTTGAGCAGGAAGCCGAGGGTGTTGACGGTGAAGAAGCGGGCGGTGCGCAGGCCTGCGCGGTCGCGCCCGCCGTGGCCGCGGAAGCTGAAGCGGCTGTGCAGCAGATAGCCGAGCGCGGTGAACAGGAGGTAGTTGATCGTCATCGACAGCATCGGCTCGACGCCGAGCAGCTCGGCGCCGATCCAATAGCCGCCGGCGACGAGCAGCGTGAGCAGGCCGCCGGTCAGGCCGAAGCGCACGAGCTGGCCGACCAGTTCGCCGTGGGTCCTGATCAGCTTCATCCGCCCCGCCGCCTCCGCCCGCCTCGCCCGCTTCCGCTCCGCCGCCGCCCCGCCTTCGCGTCCCGTTCCGACCTCCGCCCGCCTTGCCCTTTGCCCGCGAGCCACTAATGCCGCCGCCATAGGTTGATAAGCCAGGACCGGAGCAGGTGCACCCCCCCTCAACCGCGATCGAGTGGGCGATCAGATATTGGCGGCCGCTGCTCCTCCTGTTCTGGCTGGCCGCGGCGGCGTTGATGCTGTTCGACCGCTGGGGTGCGGTCCAGTGGTTCGCGCTCGGCGACACCGACGACAACCTCCGGATGATGCAGGTCCGCGCTCTGCTGAGCGGGCAGGACTGGTACGATCTGAGGCAGTACCGGCTGAACCCGCCGACCGGTGCCGATATCCACTGGTCGCGGTTCGTCGACCTGCCGATCGCCGGAATCAAGCTCGCGCTTGCGCCGCTGATCGGAGGGGCGGCGGCCGAGCGCTGGGCGGTGGCTCTGGCGCCGCTGCTGCCGATGGGCGTTGCCGTGGCCGCCGTGGCGGTAACCGCGCGGCGGCTGATTTCGCCCGCCGCCTTTGCGCTCGCAGTCGGCCTGCTGTTCTGCGCCCATTCGGCGCGCGGCATGTGGGCGCCGCTGCGCATCGACCACCACGGCTGGCAGCTGGCGCTGCTCGCCGTCACCGTGATGGCGATGGTCGACCCGAAAAGGGCGCGCGGCGGCGCGATCCTCGGCTTCGCTACGGCTCTGTCGCTTTCGATCGGGCTGGAGATGCTGCCTTATCTCGCCCTTGCCGGCGCTGTCACGGTGCTGATCTGGGTGTGGGACGGAGCGGAGGCGCGGCGCCTCGCCGCTTACGGGGCGAGCCTCGCCGGCGGCTGCGCCCTCTTCTTCCTCATCTTCGCTTCCTACGCCAACCGGGCTCCGCTGTGCGATGCTCTGTCGCCTGTGTGGCTGTCGGCGCTGCTCCCGGCAGGAGCATTGTGCGTCGCCCTGGCCGCCTGGTCTCCCGAGCGCCGCCTGCTCCGCCTGGCCGCGGCGGCAATGGGGGGCGCGTTGATCGCCGCCGCCTTCGCCTGGATGTGGCCCGACTGCCTCGGCCGGCTCGAGCAGTCGAGCCCTGAGCTGGAGCGGCTGTGGCTCAGCAAGGTCCGCGAGGCGATGCCGATCTACCGCCACGGCTGGAAGACGGCCGCGACCGGCGCCTCGCTGCCGGTCATCGGCCTCATCGGCTACGCCGCGATGGTGTGGCGGCATCGCCGCGAGCCGGAAGCGCTGATCCGCTGGGCCGGGCTCGGCCTGCTCGCGCTCGCCGCCGCGGCCCTTCTCCTCTGGCAGACGCGGGCCACCCCGGCGGCGCAGCTGCTCGCGATTCCCGGCGCCACCGCGCTGGCTTGGCTGATCCTCGGCTGGATCCGGGCGCGGCCGAACTGGATCCTGCGGGCGGCGACCGTGGTCGTCGCCTTCCTGCTGATCTCCGGCCTCGCCACCTTCTACGTCACGCGCCTGGTGCCCGATCCGCCGGCCTCAGAGCGGCGCCGCGCGATCGCACAGGCGAACAGCCGCTGTCCGACGATCCCGGCGCTTCGCCCGATCGCCCTCCAGCCGCGCGGGACGGTGCTGACCTTCGTCGACCTCGGCCCGCGGCTGATCACCGTCACCCATCATGACGCGATCACCGGGCCCTACCACCGCAACGCGCGGCAGATCATCGACGTCATGCGCGCCTGGCGCGGCGATGCGGAGAACGCCCGCCGGACGGTCGAGAGGTACGACGCCGATTATCTCCTGATCTGCCCGAACCTTTCGGAATCGACCATCTACCGCTCGGAGGCGCCGCGCGGATTCTACATGCAGCTCGTCGAGGGAAAGGTGCCCGACTGGCTGGAGCCGGTGGAGCTCCCCGGCGATTCCCCCTACCGGATGTGGCGGGTCAGAGGTCGATCGCCCGGTTGATTCCGTCGATCACGAACTGAGCGGCGAGCGCGGCGAGGATGACGCCGAGCAGCCGCGTCAGCATCGCCTCCATCCGGTGACCCAGCAGGCGCATCAGCGGCCCCGCCGCGAGCAGCGCCAGCATCGTCAGCAGCAGGACGGCGGCGAGGGCGGCGAAGACGACCAGCGTCTCGTGGAGACCGTCGCTGCGGCCTACGAGCAGCATGATTGAGGCGATCGAGCCGGGGCCGGCGATCATCGGGATACCCATCGGGAACACCGACACGTCCTCGATGTCGGGCGTGGCATTGACTTCCTGGGCACGACTCTCGCGGCGGGCGGTGCGCCGCTCGAAGACCATTTCGAGCGCGATCAGGAACAGCATGATGCCGCCGGCTATCCTGAAGGCGGGAAGGCCGATGCCGAGCACGCGCAGCAGATCCTCGCCGAGCAAGGCGAAGAAGACCAGGATGCAGCCCGCGATCATCACCGAGCGCACCGCCATCGCCCGCCGCTGAGGCGCAGGCACGTCGCGCGTCAGGCTTGCGTAGATCGGCGCGCAGCCCGGCGGGTCGATGATCACGAAGAGGGTGACGAATGCGGTGACGAAGAGCGTGGCGAGCTCGTTCACCTCACAGCCCCTCCGGCGGGGGAAGGCCGGCGCGGGCGTGGGCGGCGGCGAGCGTATTGCGCAGGAGGACCGCGATGGTCATCGGGCCGACGCCGCCCGGAACCGGTGTGATCGCACCGGCGACCTCGCGGGCGCTTTCGAAGTCGACATCGCCGACCAGGCGCGTCTTGCCGTCTTCGGCGGCGGCCGCCCGGTTGATGCCGACGTCGATCACCGTCGCGCCCGGCTTCAGCCACTCGCCCTTCACCATCTCCGGCCGGCCGACCGCGGCGACCACGATGTCCGCGCGGCGGACGACCTCGCGGAGGCTGCGGGTGCGGCTGTGGGCGATCGTGACGGTGCAATTCTCTCCGAGCAGCAGCTGCGCCATCGGCTTGCCGACGATGTTGGAGCGGCCGAGCACCACCGCCTCGAGCCCGCCCAGATCGCCGAGCCGGTCCCTGAGCAGCATCAGGCACCCCAGCGGGGTGCATGGAACCAGGGCATGTTCACCGATCGCGAGCCGACCGGCGTTGAGGGGATGAAAACCGTCGACGTCCTTGGCGGGATCGACGGCGGCTATCACCGCTTTTTCCTCGATCCCGTCCGGCAGAGGGAGCTGAACGAGAATGCCGTCAACGGCGTCGTCGGCGTTGAGCATCTCGACCAGAGCGATGAGATCCGCCTGGGCGGTCTCCGCCGCAAGGCGGTGCTCGAAGCTCTCCATTCCCGCCTCGACCGTCGCCTTTCCCTTGGCGCGGACATAAACCTGGCTGGCCGGATCCTCTCCGACGAGGACGACCGCGAGGCCGGGTCTCCGCCCGGTCTCGGCGAAGAAGCGGGTCACCCCCTGCGCGATGCGCGCGCGCAACTGCGCCGCATAGGCTTTGCCGTCGATCAGCACGGCGGCCATCAGGCGTAGCCGGAGGCGATGAGTTCCATTGCCACGCCGGCGAGCAGCCGCTGCAGCCCCCAGACGATCAGCAGCACGACGAGCGGTGAAAAATCGATGCCGCCGAAATCCGGAAGGATGCGACGAAAGGGGCGATAGAGAGGCTCGGTGAGCCGGTCGAGCGCATAGAGCAGCGAGCGCATGAAGTCGTTCTGGGTGTTGATGACGTTGAACGCGACCAGCCAGCTGAGGATCGCCTGGATGATGATCACCCAGCCCAGCACCCAGAGCAGCATGATCAGGATGTCGATGAGGGCGATCAGCATGAAACACTCCGGGAAGAGGCGGTGCCGCCATGTAGCCGCGCGGTCCGGGACGGGCAATGGCGCGGCGGCCGAGTCAGGGGGCGAAGCGCGGCGCCTCCGCCTCGGCGAGGATGAGGGCGAAGCGCTCCTTGTCGTCGGTCCATTCCTTGACCACACTCCAGCCGGCGGCGCGGAGCAGCAGCCGCGAATCGCGCGTCCCGTATTTGTGGCTGTTCTCGGTGTGGATGGTCTCGCCCGCGGCCATGGCGAAGGAACGGCCGGCGACGGTGAAGGCGACGTCGCGCACCGCCTCGAGGTGCATCTCGACCCGGCTCATCGGATCGTTCCAGACGGCGCGGTGGCGGAAGGCGTCGGGCGGAATCTCGCCCTCCAGCTCGCCATTGATCCGGGCGATG
>JALYHK010000018.1 GCA_030776605.1 Pseudomonadota bacterium | reverse complement strand
CCGCCTAGGCGCGTCCGGCACGCCGCTGTAGGGCGCGGTCGTGCCGACGCTCGATCAGGATCGCCGCCTGTGGCGCGCCGAGGCGCGCGCGACGCTGGCGCTCGCCTGGCCGCTGATCCTCACCAACCTCGCGCAAGCCTTGATCCATGCCACCGACGTCGTGCTGCTCGGCTGGGCGGGGCCGCGGACGCTCGCCGCCGCGACCCTCGGGATCAACCTCTACTTCGCATTCCTGATCTTCGGCATGGGCCTGGTCACTGCCGCGGCGCCGATGATGGCGCGCGAGCTCGGCGCCAGGCGGCACAGCGTCCGCGACGTGCGCCGCACGGTGCGGCAGGGGATGTGGGCGGCCGCGGCGATCTGCGTCCCAGTCTGGCTGCTGCTCTGGCACACGCGGCCGCTGCTCGCGGCGATCGGCCAGCATCCGGCCCTCGCCGCCGACGCCCAGACCTTCGTCCGCGCGCTGATGTGGGGGATGCTGCCCTTCCTCCTCTACCTGGTGCTGCGCTCCTTCATCTCGGCGCTCGAGCGGCCGCTCTGGTCGCTGGCCGTGGGGCTGGTCGCGGTCCTGTTCAACGCGGTGGTGAACTACGGGCTGATCTTCGGCAGGCTCGGCTTTCCCGCGCTCGGCCTGTTGGGCGCGGGGATCGGCAGCGCCTGCGCCAATCTGCTGATGTTCGTGGGCATGGCCCTGGCGGTCAGCCTCGACCGCCGCTTCCGCCGCTACCGCCTGTTCGGCCGGATCTGGCGGCCGGACTGGGAGCGCTTCCGCGAAGTCTGGCGGCTCGGGCTCCCGATCGCGATCACCCTCGGGCTCGAGATCACCATCTTCAACGCCGCGGTGTTCCTGATGGGGCTGATCGGCACCGAGGCGCTCGCCGCCCACGCCATCGCCATCCAGATCGCCTCGCTCTCCTTCATGGTCCCGCTCGGCCTCGGCCAGGCGGTGACGGTACGGGTCGGCCTCGCCAGCGGCAGGCGCGACCGCAGCGGCATCGCCCGCGCCGGCTGGACGGCGCTCGCGCTCGCCGTCGGATTCATGGGGCTGATGGCGCTGGTGCTTGTGTCGGTGCCCGGCTGGCTGGCGACCGCTTTCCTCGATCCGGCCGATCCTGCGAACGGCAAGGTGATCCCGCTCGCCGTCTCCTTCCTCCTCGTTGCCGCTTTGTTCCAGGTGTTCGACGGCGCCCAGGTGGTCGGCGCGGGCATGCTGCGCGGCCTCCACGACACGCGAGTGCCGATGATCTACGCGGCGATCGGCTATTGGGCGATCGGCCTCGCCACCGGCGTCGGGCTCGCCTTCGGCTTCGGCTGGGGCGGCGTCGGCATCTGGATCGGGCTTGCGACCGGGCTCGGCGTCGTTGCGGTGCTTATGATCACCCGCTGGATGCGTCGGGAGGCGCTCGGTCTCACGGGTCCCTGATCGGCGACGCGGCGCTTGCGCGAAGGGGAGGGGATGGCGTTAAGGAGCCGCGATGTTCGTCGACAGCCATTGCCACCTCAACTACGAGGGGATCGCGGAGGACCAGCAGGGCGTGCTGGCCCGCGCCCGGGCGGCGGGCGTGGTCAGGATGCTCAATATCTCGACGCGGGCGGCCGAATGGAACGCGGTGATCGCAGTGGCCGAGCGGGAGCCGGACGTCGTTGCATCTGTCGGCATCCACCCGCACGACGCCGACACCCATCCCGATGTCGAGACCGAGACGCTGGTAGACAAGGCGCGGCACCCGAAGGTGGTGGGGATCGGCGAGAGCGGCCTCGACTTCTATTACGACCGCTCCGGCCGCGAGCGGCAGCGGGCGAGCTTTCGCGCCCATATCGCCGCCGCGCGGGAAAGCGGGCTGCCGATCATCGTCCACACCCGCGAAGCCGAGGCCGACACTCACGCGATCCTCGCCGAGGAAATGGGGAAGGGGGCGTTCGCGGGGGTCATCCACTGCTTCACCGCGAGCCGCGACTTCGCCGAGAAGGCGATCGACCTCGGCCTCTATATCTCGATGTCCGGCATCGTGACCTTCAAGAACGCCCGCGACCTCCAGGAGACGGCCAGAACCATTCCCCTCGACCGGCTGCTGATCGAGACCGATTCCCCGTTCCTCGCGCCTGTGCCGCACCGGGGGAAGCGCTGCGAGCCGGCCTTCGTCGCCGACACCGCGCGCTTCCTCGCCGCGCTGCGCAGCGAAAGCGTCGAGACTCTGGCCGAAGCGACCGCCGCCAATTTCCACCGGCTGTTCGCCAAGGCGGCGGCGTGAAGGTCCGGATTCTCGGCTGCGGCACTTCGTTCGGCGTGCCGCGGGTCGGGAACGACTGGGGCGAATGCGATCCGGCCGAGCCGCGCAACCGTCGCCGCCGCGTCTCGATCCTGGTCAGCCACGGCGAAACGCGGATCCTCGTCGACACCAGCCCCGACCTGCGCGAGCAGCTGCTCGACGGCGGCATCGCCCGCATCGACGCGGTGATCTGGACCCACGACCATGCCGACCATTGTCACGGCATCGACGATTTGCGGCAGCTGTACCACGCCCAGGGCGGCCCGGTTCGCGGCTATGCGCGGCCCGAGACGCTGGAGTCGCTGCGGCACCGCTTCGGCTATGTCTTCGAAGGCAAGGGGGGCTATCCGGCGATCGCCGCGGCCGAGCTTTTGCCCGACGAGCTCGTGATCGGCGGCGTCCGGATCCGGGCGGTCGATCAGCCGCACGGCCCGATCACCAGCGCCGGCCTGCGTTTCGATGCGGACGGAGTATCGGTCGGATATTCCACCGATTGCAACGAGTTGACCGCGGAGATGGAGAGGTTGTTCGAGAAAGTCGACCTCTGGGTGGTCGACGCGCTGCGGCGGCGGCCGCATCCCACCCATCCGCATCTCGCGCAAACCCTCGATTGGGTGGCGCGGGTCGGCGCCCGCCGCGCTATATTGACCCACATGGACAATTCGATGGACTATCGGACGCTCGCCGACGAGCTGCCCGCCGGCGTCGAGCCCGGCTATGACGGACTCGAGGCCGATTTGTGAACAACGGCGACCAAGCGGTTCATTTTATTTATCTTTTAGGGGTGCTGGTGCTCGTCGCCAGCGCCCTGATGGTGCGCCGCATCCCGATCGGCCAAGGCCTCAAGATGATGATCGCATGGGTGCTGATCTTCGGTGCCGCGTTCATCGTCTTCACGCTCAAGAATGACTTCATCGCGCTGTGGGAACGGGTCGTCCTGGAGACGCGCGGCGGCGTCATCCAGGAACAGGCCGGCGACGAGCTGCGGGTGCGCCAGTCGCCGGACGGGCATTTCTGGGTCAATGCCGAGCTCAACGGCGAGCCGGTGCGGTTCCTGATCGACAGCGGCGCCACCACGACCAGCATCTCGGCGGCGGTCGCCGAGCGGGTCGGGATCCGGCCCAGCAGCGGCTTCCCGGCGATGGTGCGGACCGCCAACGGCATCGTCGCCGTGCAGCGCGGCCGGGCCGACAGCCTCCGGGTCGGGACGATCGAGCGCCGCGACGTGGCGGTCCATATCTCCGAAGCGTTCGGCGACATGAACGTGATCGGGATGAACTTCCTTTCGACGCTGTCGAGCTGGGGGGTCGAAGGCCGGACCCTGATCCTCCGGCCCTAGCGGTGCTTTACATAATGTATATTATCGGACTTGTAGATGGACGTTGAGCGGCCTCCCTGCTCCCCTGCGCGGGACGCGGGAAAAGCGCTCGAGCGGCTGGTCGCGATCATGCGCCGGCTGCGCGATCCGGAGACCGGCTGCGCTTGGGACCGCGAACAGACGTTCGAGACGATCGCGCCCTACACGATCGAGGAGGCCTATGAGGTGGCCGAGGCGATCGCCCGCGGCGACATGGCCGAGCTGAAGGACGAGCTCGGCGACCTCCAGCTCCAAGTCGTCTACCATGCGCGCATCGCCGAGGAGCGCGGATGCTTCACCATCGCCGACGTGCTCGACGGCATCGCCGACAAGATGATCCGCCGCCACCCGCACATCTTCGACGACGCCGGCGAAAGCCCCGGCTGGGAGGCGCTGAAGGCGGCCGAGCGCGGCCGCCGCGAAGACCAGAGCGCGCTGGCGGGCGTCGCCCTCGCCCTGCCCGCGCTCAAGCGCGCCGAGAAGATCCAGCGCCGCGCCGCGCGAGTCGGCTTCGACTGGCCCGACGCCGACGGGCCGCGGCTCAAGATCGACGAGGAGCTGCGGGAAGTGGAAGCAGCCGAAGGGCCCGACGAGCTGGCGCACGAGATCGGCGACCTCCTCTTCTCGGTAGTCAATTACGCGCGCCACCGCGACATCGACCCCGAAGCGGCCCTGCGCGAGGCGGTCGCCCGGTTCGAGCGGCGTTTCCGCAAAGTGGAAGAAATGGCTGACAAGCCGTTGAAAGATATGGATATCGAGGACATTGAAGCGCTCTGGCAGCGGGCCAAGCGGGCGCTTTGGGCCCGCCGCTAGGCGCGCTGCGCTCGGCGCGCGTCGAAGCGCGCCCAGTCGGCGTCGGAAAGGCGCACCTCGAGCTCGGTCTCGAGCCCCTCGCTGCGCTGGCTCAGCACCTCGCCGTTGGCGTGGAGCCAGGCGACCGCCTCCCCCGCCACCGCCGCCGGCAGCCGCACCATCCGCACGCTCGAGCCTTTGCGCAGATGTGCCGCCATGCAGTCGAGCAGGTCGTCGATGCCCTCCCCGGAGAGGGCGGAAAGCAGCACCACCTCGTCGCGCCGCGCGGCCTCGGCGCGGATCCGGTCGAGTGCGTCGGGCGCGGGGGCGTCGATCTTGTTCCAGGCCTCGATCAGCAGGGCGCCCCCTTCCCCGCCGGCGCCGATTTCGGCGAGTACCGTCTCGACGTCCTCGCGCTGCGCCTCGGCGTCGGGATGCGAGATGTCGCGGACGTGGACGATGAGGTCGGCCGAAATCACCTCCTCGAGCGTGGCGCGGAAGGCGGCGACGAGCTGGGTCGGCAGCTCGGAGATGAAGCCGACGGTGTCGGAGAGGATCGCCTTGTCGAACCCGGGCAGCGCTATTTCGCGCATCGTCGGATCGAGGGTGGCGAAGAGCAGGTCCTCGGCGAGCACTTCGGCGCTCGTCAGCCGGTTGAACAGGGTTGATTTGCCCGCGTTCGTGTAGCCGACCAGCGCCACCACCGGCCAGGGAGCGCGCTGACGCCGGGCGCGGTGGAGGGCGCGGGTGCGGGTCACCTGCTCGAGCTCCTTGCGGATCTTGGCCATGCGGTCGCGGATCAGGCGGCGGTCGGCCTCGATCTGCGTCTCGCCGGGGCCGCCGAGGAAGCCGAAGCCGCCGCGCTGCCGCTCCAGGTGGGTCCAGCTGCGCACCAGCCGGCCCGCCTGATAGTCGAGATGGGCGAGCTCCACCTGCAGCCGCCCCTCGGCGGTGGCGGCGCGCTCGCCGAAGATTTCGAGAATGAGGCCGGTGCGGTCGATCACCTTGGCCCTGGTCGCCGTTTCGAGGTTCTTCTGCTGGACCGGGATGATCGCGGCGTCCACCACCAGCAACTCCGCCTCTTCGCCGGCCACCGCCTCGGCGATCGCCTCGACCTGCCCGCGGCCGAACAGGGTTGCTGGGCGCGGCGCGCGGATGCGGAAGTGGAGCTTGTCGGCGACGACCAGGCCGATCGCCTCCGCCAGCCCCGCCGCTTCCTCGAGACGTGCGGCGGTATCGCGGCGCCCTCCCCCACCCATTTCCGGGACGGCGATGACGGCGCGGGCGCCGCGGCTGAACTCGGCGTCGGGACTGCGCTCGAACGGGCTCAGGCGTCCTGCTCCTCGTCCTGCGCCTCGGCAAGGTTGATCGGGACCTCGGGCTGCACCGTCGAGACGGCATGTTTATAGACCAGCTGCGAGAGCGAATCGCGTTGGAGCAGCATGCAGAACAGGTCGAAGGCAACGATCTCGCCCTGCAGCATGACGCCGTTGACGAGGAACATGGTGACCGGCCCGCCCGAGCGGCGCACGGCGGAGAGGAACACCTCCTGCAGCAAGGCCGGCTTCCTGCGCTCCATCTCCTTGGCGAAGGCGGCCTCGATCTCGCCGAGATCGACCGGCTGCGCGGGCATGATCGTCGAGATGGCATGCTTGTAGATGAGCTGCGCCTGGCCTTCGCGGCGCAGCAGCACCGAGAAATTGTCGAACCAGGTGATGATCCCCTGGAGCTTGACCCCCTTGATCAGGAACATGGTCACCGGCGTCTTCGATCGCCGCAGGCTGTTGAGGAACAGGTCCTGGAGATTGTTGACCTTGTCGGCCATCGCCCCTTCTCCTTGTCCCGGCCCCCGGCGGAGGCAGCGCCGCGTCCGCCCGCCTTCCTACCATGACGGGCGCGGCAGCGTCCACTTGGCGCGCTTCAGTCGGCGTCCTCGTTGCGGGCGTCGCCGAGGCCGAGCGCCTTCAGCTTCCGGTGCAGCGCCGAGCGCTCCATGCCGATGAAGTTGGCGGTGCGCGAGATGTTGCCGGAGAAGCGACGTATCTGGACGCGCAGATATTCGCGCTCGAACGTCTCGCGCGCCTCGCGCAGCGGCGTCCCCATGATCGCCTTGACCGCTTCGCCGGGGCTGAGGCCCGCCTGATCGCTCAATATCTCCGGCGGCAGCATGTCGATCTCGATCGATCCGACGCGGGCGCCGGGGGCGAGGATGATCGTCCGCTCGATCACGTTGCGCAGCTGGCGCACGTTGCCCGGCCAATCATAGGCCTGGAGCGCGGCGATGGCGTCGGCCGAGAAATTGGGCGTCGGCAGGCGCTGTTCGGCCGCGTAGCGGGCGGCGAAACGGGCGACTAGCTCGGGAATGTCCTCGCGGCGCTCGGCGAGCGCAGGGATGTGGACCGGAACGACGTTGAGCCGGTAGAACAGGTCCTCGCGGAAGCGGCCGGCGGCGATCTCCTCCGAGAGCTGGCGTGCCGTCGACGAGACCACCCGCATGTCCACGCGCACGACGCGCTGGCCGCCGACGCGGTTGAAGCTCTGATCGGTGAGGACGCGCAGGATCTTCGCTTGCGCCGGGATCGGCATGTCGGCGATCTCGTCGAGGAACAAGGTGCCGCCGTGCGCCTGCTCGAGCAGCCCCGGCCGCGCGAGCTCGCCCGCCTCCTCGACTCCGAACAGCTCCTCCTCGACGCGCTCCGGCGTCATCCGCGCCGCGCTCACGACGATGAACGGCCCCCGCGCGCGCGACGACCATTGGTGGAGCAGCCGCGCGGCCACCTCCTTGCCCACTCCCGCCGGGCCGCTGATCAGCACCCGGCTGCCGGTCGGCGCCACCCGCTTCAGCGTCGCGCGGACATTGTTGATCGCGGTGCTCGAGCCGGTGAGCTCGCTGTGCTGCCCGATTTGCTCTCTGAGGCTCTCGTTCTCGCGCCGGAGGCGGTCGGTCTCGGTCGCGCGGGCGACGAGGTGGAGGAGGTGCCCCGCCTCGAACGGCTTTTCGATGAAGTCGGCGGCGCCCTGGCGGATCGCGGCGACGGCGGTGTCGAGGTTGCCGTGGCCCGAGATCATCAGCACCGGCAGGCTGGGGTCGCGCCGCTTGATCTCCTCGAGCAGCTGGAGCCCGTCGAGCTTCGAGCCCTGCAGCCAGACGTCCAGCAGGATCAGCGAGGGACGGCGGTCGGCGAGGGCGGCGAGCGCCTCGCTGCTCCCCGCGGCGGTGCGGGTCGCATAGCCCTCATCCTCGAGCACGCCGGCGACCAACTCCCGGATGTCCTGTTCGTCGTCAACGATTAGGATGTCCAAAGCCATGGGAATCAACCGCTTGCCACGTTTTCTTCGGAATATTTGAGGCCGCTGTCGAGCCGCGCGAGCGCGGCCGCATCGAAGACGATGCGGACTCTCGTGCCGCCGCCGTCGAGGTCCTCGAACTCGATCCGGGCGAAATGCTCCTCGACGATCTTCTTGACGATCGCGAGGCCGAGGCCGGTGCCCTTGGCGCGGGTGGTCATGTAGGGCTCGGTGAGGCTGCGGCGGTCGGCGGGCAAGCCGACGCCGCTGTCTTCGACCTCGATGCACAGCTTGCCCTCGCCTTCCTCGATCCGGACGAGGATGCGGTCGCGCTCCCCGCTGCTTTCCGCCCCTTTCTCCTCTCGCTTCTGCTGGATCGCCTCGACGGCGTTCTTGACGACGTTGGTGATCGCCTGCCCGAGCAGCCGCCGGTCACACACCAGCACCGGCGACGGATCGGGCGCCTCGAGCACGAAGTCGATGTCTGGGTGAGCGACCTCGTGCAGGAAGACCGCCTGGCGTGCCACCTCGACCACCGCCTCCTCGCGGAACACCGGCTTGGGCACGCGCGCGAAGGAGGAGAATTCGTCGACCATGCGCCTGAGGTCGCCGACCTGGCGCACGATCGTGCCGGTGAGCCGCTCGAAGGTCGAGCCGTCGGAGGTGATCTCGCCGGCGTAGCGGCGCTGGAGGCGCTCGGCGGCCAGCTGGATCGGCGTCAGCGGGTTCTTGATCTCGTGGGCGATCCGGCGCGCCACGTCGGACCAGGCGGCGCGGCGCTGGTCGATCAGCTGGTCGGTGATGTCGTCGAAGGTGAGCACATGGCCCCCTTCCACCTTCACCGTCTTGACCGCGAGCGTGCGGGCCTCGCCGCGTGAGGCGAACTGGATGATCTCCTCGCGCTCGTCGCTTTCCAGCTGTCGGTCGAGCTCGGGCGCGAGGTCGGCGAGCTTCTGACCGACCGGGCTCTTGGCGCCGGTCTTGAGCAGGGCTTCGGCCGAGCTGTTGATCAGCCGCACGACATGATCCTCATCCACCGAGATCACGCCGGCGGTGACGCCCGAGAGCACCGCCTCGATGAAGGCGCGGCGGCTCTCGAGCTGGTCGTTTGCGGAGACCAGGGCTCCGGTCTGCTCCTCCAGCCGCCGGGTCATCCGGTTGAAGGCGTTGCCGAGGGTGCCGACCTCGTCGTTCACCTGCGACGGCGGGACCCGCGCGGAGAGGTCGCCGGCGGTGACCCGCCGCGCCGCGTCGACCAGCTGGCCGACGGGGCGCACCAGCCGGTCGGCGAGCGTGAGCGCGATCCAGATCGATATTCCGACGATCAGCAGCGACACGAGCAGGAGGATGGCGTTGAAGCGCAGCTGAAGGTTGCGCGACCGGTTGAGCGTGCGCTGGTAGGCGCTGGCGGCGTTCTGCGCCTCCTCCATCTGGGCGATGGCGGCCGAGTTGAGCCGCCGCGAGATGTAGAGGTAGATTTCCTCGTCCGGGTCGAGCTTGATCACCGCCTCGACGCGGTCGCCGGCGTCGGTCACCACCCGCGGTTCCCCGCCGCGCAGCGAGCTCAGCACCTGCGGCGGCAGCCGCTGCTCGACGGGCCGTTCGTCCAGATTGACCATTGCGATGGTCTGGAGCTCGCCCTGGCTGCTCACCGAGATGATCGCCGCCTCGGTGAGGTCGCGGCGCACCACCTGATCGAACAGGCTCTCGGCGAAGATCGGCGTGTCGATGCCGAACTCGTTGACGTTGGCGACGACGTCGCCGCCCATCGCGATGATCTCGCGGGTGATCCGCTCCTTATTCTCCTGGACGTAGATCTCGGCGACGTTCCCGGCATTTTCGAGCACGGTGCGCGCACGCTCGGAGAACCAGAACTGGACGCCGCTCTGGAACAGCATCGAGGCGAAAATCACGACGAGGAGCGTCGGCACGCTCGCCACCACCGAGAAGAGCGCGACGAGCCGGACGTGGAGCCGTCCCTTCCCCCCCACCGGGGAGCGGGCGGCGCGGCGCATCGCCATTCGCCGCGCCATCAGCACCATCAGCGCCATTGCGGGGACGAGATTTGCGACGAGCAGCATCGCCACCGTCGGCGGCGTCAGCATGGCTTCCGGGCGCTGATCGGTGACGATGAAGTAGCTGATCGTCACCATGGCGACCAGCGCGATCGCCGTCGCCGCCTCGACCAGCGGGACGAGGCGGCTGCGGCGCAGCACGACCGACATCCTGCGTTGCCAGCGGGGACGGATATCGGGGCTGATCGGCGCTTCGGCGTTCACTGCGGCGGTCTAGCACATGGTTGTGGCATAAAGAACACAGCAGATGGGCTCAGCTCACCGCAGAATCGGCGCCGGCCGCTTCAGGCGGCGGCCTTCGACAGCCAAGGCGCGTAGAAGGCGCGCAGCATCGCCCGCGCGCGGCGCGGGTCGATTTCCTTGTTGAACCCATTACGGAATTCGGCCGAGCCGTGGAGGCCGCGCGTGTACCAGCCGACGTGCTTGCGGGCGACGTTGACGCCGACCTCCGGTCCGTAATGCTCCAGCATCGCCTCATACTGCTCGACGAGCAGCGCGAACTGCTCGTCGATCGACGGATCGGCCAGGCGGACGCCGGTCTTCAGCCAGTGCACCACCTGGCCAAGCAGCCATGGCCGTCCGTACGCGCCGCGGCCGATCATCAAGCCGTCCGCCCGCGACTGACGCAGGGCCGCCGCGACGTCGTCGATCGAGCAGATGTCGCCGTTCACGATCACCGGCACCGACACCGCCTCCTTGACGCGGCGGACGAACGCCCAATCGGCTTCCCCCTTGTACATCTGGCAGCGGGTACGGCCGTGGACGGTGATCATCCTGACGCCGAGTTCCTCTGCTATCCGGGCGAGATCGGGCGCGTTGAGGCTGGCATGGTCCCAGCCCATGCGCATCTTCAGCGTCACCGGAACCGAAACCGCTTTCACCGTTGCGTCAATGATTTGCGAGGCGAGCTTAAGATCGCGCATCAGCGCCGAGCCGGCATCGCCATTGACCACCTTCTTGACCGGGCAGCCCATGTTGATGTCGATGATCGCGGCCCCGCGGTCCTCGTTCAATTTCGCCGCCTCGGCCATCTCGTGGGGCGTGCAGCCGGCGAGCTGCATCGAGACCGGATCCTCGATCGGATCCCACGCGGCCTTCTGGAGCGACTGACGGGTCTCGCGGATCATCGCCTGGCTGGCGATCATTTCGGTGACCGTGAGGCCGGCGCCGTAGCGCTTGACGATGCGCCGAAACGGCCGGTCGGTGACGCCGGTCATCGGCGCCAGAATGACCGGCGCTTCGATCCGCACCGGGCCGATCGAGATGGGCGGCAGCGTCTGCATGGGAAGCCGGGAAATAGGGGCAATGGCGCTGGCGGGCAAGGCTGCCGATGGCTAAGGCGCGGAGGATGGGCGCAAAAGGCAGGATCGCGGCGCTGGTCGTGGCGGCGGGGAGCGGCAGCCGCGCCGGCGCAGGCATCCCCAAGCAGTTCCGGCGGATCGGCGGCAAGGCGGTGGTTGCCCACGCGGTGGATCATCTCGCGCGGGCCGGCATCGGCGACGTGCACGTCGTCGTCGGTCCGGGCCAGGAAGCGCTTTATCTGGAGGCGGTCGAGGGGCGGACCCTCCAGCCGCCGGTGACGGGAGGCGCGCAGCGGCACGAGTCGGTCCGGAACGGCCTTGAAGCGATCGCCGCCGAAGGCGGCGCCG
>JALYHK010000017.1 GCA_030776605.1 Pseudomonadota bacterium | reverse complement strand
ACGGAGCCCAAGGCGAGGAAGGCCCGCCAGCCGTCCGTCATGAAGAAGCGGACGGCGTTCAGCGGATTGACGGTCTCCAAGATGATCGATGGCGCGCCCGCGATATGGATCACTCCGAGCACGGAGAGCGTCAGAAGGTAGACGAGCATGATCGGCCCGAACAGTGCGCCGACCTTTGCTGTGCCGCGCGCCTGGATCGCGAACAGACCGACCAGGATCGCCACGGCGATCGGGATGACGAAGCGCCCGAAGGCCGGCTCGACCGTCGTCAGCCCCTCGACTGCGGACAACACCGAGATGGCCGGCGTGATCATGCTGTCGCCGTAGAAGAGCGCGCAGGCGAATACGCCGAGCAGCACGACCAAGGTTCCGAAGCGTGCCCGCTCGGTCTTGCGCGAGATCAGCGCCAGCAGGGCGAGCGAGCCGCCCTCGCCCTTGTTGTCGGCCCGCATCAGGATGGTGACGTATTTGAGCGTCACCACGATCATCATCGACCAGAAGATGAGGCTGAGCACGCCCAGCACGTGGAGCCGGTCGACCGGCAGCGGATGGTGCCCTGCGAAGGTCTCGCGGAAGGCGTAGAGCGGCGAGGTGCCGATGTCGCCGAAGACGATGCCGACCGCCCCGAGGGTGAGCCTGGCAAGGCCGGCCTGCCGATGGCCGTGGCGTTGGCCCTCCTCCGGATCGCGCACGTCGGGAAGGGCCCCGGCGGCGGGCGAATCCTCCATCTGCTCCCGAACCGTCACTCGAAAACAGCGCCTCCGCCGCGCATGCCAGCGGCGCGCCCTAGGCGAAGCCGCGCTCCCGGTAAAGCGGCCCTCTCAGTGGGGAACGACGGGAGCCGGGCGCGGAGCTTGGCTGGGGCCATCGACGCGCGGCCAGCCGTCGCGCCAGACGATGCGGTCGATCAGCATCACCCGCCAGGTGTTGACCTCGGCGCCCGGGTTCGCCCGGGGCTGGCGGACATCCACGGCGTGATAGACGATCCAATCGTCGCCGCGCGCGTCGGCGGCCACCGAATTATGGCCCGGCGCGAACCAGATGCCGCGCCTCTCGAGGATCACGCTGGTCGCCGCGCCGCTGGCTTCGGCGAGCGTCTCAAACGGCCCTGTGGCGCTGCGCGAGCGCGCCACCATCACCGCATAATGAGCATTTGGGCCGCAGCAATTGTCGCCCGAGAAGAAGAGATAGTAGAAGGGCGGGCGGTAGGTGACCCAGGCGCCTTCGACCAGGCGCCGATAGTCCGCCGGGTTCTCGCCGGGAACCGGATGGATGAGGTCGATCGCCGCGCTGCCGGACGCGAAGGAGACGCGGTCCGCTGTCAGCTCCTGCACCTTGATCGGCCCGAAGCCCGAGCCCCAGTAGAGCAGCCGCCGCCCCGTCGCCGGATCGTCGAAGGACATCGGATCGATGTTGACGAATCCGGGGCCGCATTGGAGCGGCCGGCCGATGTCGGTGAACGGACCGTCCGGCCGGTTCGAGGTCGCGACGGCGAGGCAGAGGCCGCGCGTCTCGTCCTCGAGCGCCGCGTCGGGCTTGGCGGAATAATAGAGGTAGAAGATCCCGTCGTGCTCGGCCACGTGCGGAGCCCAGAAGTCCTGGGTTCGGCTCGCCCAGCCGGGCTTGACCGGCAGCGCGTCGCCGAGCCGCTCCCAGGCGACGAGGTCGCGCGAGCGGGCAACCTGGATGTTGTGCATCGCGCCCTCGACCTCGCTCTGGGTCGCATAAGCGTAGTAGAAGCCGTCGGAGGCGCGCAGCACGGTCGGATCCGGAAAGTCCGCGTCGAGCACCGGATTGACGTAGCGCGCCTCCGCCAACGGCGCGGCCGCAGGCATCTGCGCCGCGGGTAAGGAGCACCCGGCCAGCAGCGCTGCGGCGGCGGTGAGGAGCGCGCGGATCGTCATCGCACCCTTTCTCCCACGGACGATCGCCGACGGCAATTCCGCGCCGAAAAATTCTGCCCGGGAAAACTGCCGTAGGCCGGGAAAAATGCCTCTTTGCTTTTGCCCGGCGGACTGATTTCGGTTAAAAGGGTGCGGGGGATGGGAGAGGGTCGCCAGGACGGCAGACTCTCGGCGAAACGCCTCGGCGCGACCGGGGCGTTTCGTTTGTCGCCCGCCCGGCGCAGGCGCCGGCCGGCGAAGGGACGGTGAAGCGCAGCTCGCTTCGAACCATGCCGGGTCCGCCGGTGCGACTGCCCCGCCGGAGGGGAGAGCAGAATGACGGGAGTCCTGCACATCCAATCGAGCGCAGCCGGAGCCGCCTTAGGAATCGACGTGGCGCTAGGAATTGACGCGCCGCGCCCCTATCTCCGCGGCGTCCATGGCAATCCAGCTTCCCTCCCCGCCGAAGGTCGGCATGGTCTCGCTCGGCTGCCCCAAGGCGCTGGTCGATTCGGAGCGCATACTGACGAAGCTGCGTTCCGACGGGTACGCGCTCTCGCCGGACTACGACCAGGCGGACGTCGTGCTGGTCAACACCTGCGGGTTCCTCGATTCCGCTAAGGAGGAGAGCCTGGCGGCGATCGGGGAGGCGATCGCCGAGAACGGCCGCGTTATCGTCACCGGCTGCATGGGCAAGGAGGCGGACGCGATCCGGGCGCGCTTTCCGGACGTGCTCGCAGTCACCGGCCCGGCGCAGTACGAGCAAGTGGTAGGCGCCGTGCATGCAGCGGCGCCGGTGCCGCCGAGCGCCTTCCTCGACCTTGTGCCCGAAGCCGGATTGAAACTCACCCCGCGCCACTACAGCTACATCAAGATTTCCGAAGGCTGCAATCACCGCTGCAGCTTCTGCATCATTCCGACCCTTCGCGGCCGCCTCGCCAGCCGCCGACCGGATGCGGTGCTGCGCGAGGCGGAGAAGCTCGTCGCCGCGGGAACCAAGGAACTGCTGGTCATCAGCCAGGATACTTCGGCCTACGGCGTCGACCTGCGTCACGGCGCCTGGCCCTGGAAAGGAGGCGAGGTCCGCGCCCGCATGACCGACCTCGCGCGCGAGCTGGGCCGCCTCGGCGCCTGGGTTCGGCTCCACTACGTCTATCCCTATCCGCACGTCGACGAGGTGATCCCGCTGATGGCCGAGGGCCTGGTCCTTCCCTATCTGGACATTCCGTTCCAGCACGCCAGCCGCAAGGTGCTTAGGGCGATGCGGCGTCCGGCCAACGATGCCAAGGTGCTCGAGCGGCTGCGCGCCTGGCGCGCCATCTGCCCCGAGATCGCGATCCGCTCCTCCTTCGTCGTCGGCTTCCCCGGCGAGACGGAGGAGGATTTCGACTATCTGCTCGACTGGCTAGAGGAAGCGCAGCTCGACCGGGTCGGCGCCTTCCGGTTCGAGCCCGTCGTGGGTGCGGCGGCCAACGACCTTCCGGGCGCGGTGCCGGAGGAGGTCAAGGAAGAGCGCTACGGCCGGATCATGGAGAAGGCCGCCGCCATCTCCGCCGCCAAGCTCCAGGCGAAGATCGGGCGGACGGTCGAGGTGATCGTCGACCTCGCCGACGGCGAAGGCGGCGCGACGGGACGGTCCAAGGCGGACGCTCCCGAGATCGACGGCGAGGTCCAGCTGCGCGACGCAGGCCAGCTGAAGCAGGGCGACATCGTCCCGGTGCTGATCGAGGATGCCGACGAGCACGATTTGTACGGGGTTCCGGCGGGCGCCTGAACGTCATTCCTCCCAGGAAACGTGATCGTCGCGCGGTACCAAGCGGGGGCAGCGCCATCAGGTCCATTTAGCCGGCCCCGCAATCGCCTCGCATACAGCCTCACGAGATAAACGCGCAGCGGCTGGCACGCCGCTGGATCGGGCACCACGTTGAGCAGCGTGCCGTCAGCAGCAACCAGCAGCGCGCTCTCCACTCTGACGCTGCGCCAGCGGGGCCGAATGAGGGGGAAGCGGCAGCGGCTCTGCATTCGCGCAACGGGGACTGTGTCGTGGTACGTGATCCCTGTCGGGCCGCGATAGGGCGGCTCGGGCAGAGAGTTCCAGTCGACCGGTAGCGGCGGCCGGTCGGCTGCCGGCATCGCGACGAGGAGCAGGGCGGCTAGGATTTGCAGCATGGTCCTCTCACCGTGGCGGCTCGCCTGACCGCAGGGAATTGGCTAGAGGCGCAGCATGACGCAGCTCGGCACCTTACTCCAGCCCGACAAGGGTCAGCCCGCCACGCCGCTCCAGCTGGTCGACGAAAAGTCGTTCGACGAGTGGATCAAGGCCCAGCCGGAGCGTGTGCGGCAGGCGGCGGCAGCGCAGGGATACAGAGGCGAAGGCTTTCAGATCGCCTTCCTCCCCGGGGAGCGCGAGCAGTGGTCGGCGGCGCTGGGGGTGGCCGACGTCGACGAGCTCAGCCCCTGGTGCCTTGCGAAAGCGGCCGAGCAGCTGCCGGAAGGGAGCTACCGGATCGCCGGGCGGGGTCCGGGACCCGCAGTGCTCGGCTGGCTGCTCGGACAGTATCGCTTTACCCGCTATCGGCAGGACAAGGACGCCAAGGGCCCGCGCGTGCTGCTCACCGACGAGCCGGGGCGGATCGAGGAGACGGTGCGGATCGCCGAAGTGACGTTCCTGGTCCGCGACTTGGTAAACACGCCTGCGCAGGACCTGGGGCCGAAGGAGCTCGAAGCGGCCGCACAGGAGGTGGCGGGCCAATATGGCGGGACCCTCGCGACGACCGCCGGAGCGGATCTCGAGGCGCACTATCCGATGGTCGCGGCCGTCGGGAGGGCAGCCTCGCCGGAGCGGGCGCCGCGGCTGATCGAGCTTGCCTGGGGCGATCGGCGCCACCCGCGCATCGCGCTCGTCGGGAAGGGCGTCTGCTTCGATTCGGGCGGGCTCGACATCAAGGGCGCCGAGGGGATGAGGCTGATGAAGAAGGACATGGGCGGCGCCGCCCACGCCCTCGCCCTCGCCCGGCTGGTAATGGCCGCGAACCTGCCGGTGCGCCTGCACCTCCTGATTCCAGCCGTCGAGAACGCGGTCTCGGGCGCCGCTTTCCGGCCCGGCGACATCCTCAACAGCCGCAAGGGCCTTACCGTGGAGGTCGGCAACACCGACGCGGAGGGACGGCTGATCCTCGCCGACGCCCTTGCCCGCGCCGCCGAGGGCGAGCGGGACGCGTCGCCCGAGCTGATCCTCGATTTCGCCACGCTCACCGGCGCCGCCCGCGTCGCGCTGGGGCCCGACCTACCGGCGCTCTTCTCCAACCACGACGGCCTCGCCGACGATCTGCTCGATGCAGGCAAGGCGGTGGCCGACCCGCTGTGGCGGATGCCGCTCTGGTCCCATTACGAGGAGATGCTCAGCTCCGACGTCGCCGATATCGGCAACTGCTCCGAGCGGCCGATGGCGGGCGCCGTGACCGCGGCGCTGTTCCTCCAGAAGTTCGTGCCGGAGGGGACGCCTTGGGCGCATCTCGACACCTTCGCGTGGCGCGGCTCGGCGAAGCCCGGGCGGCCGAAGGGCGGCGACGCCCTCGGCCTGCGCGCCGGCTGGGAGGTGCTCAAGAACCGCTACCGCCGTTGAACCAACCCGTTTTTGCGTTGAATTCTCAATAATCTCGAAACGAAAACAAGTCTGACTGGTTTTACCTCCGAAACCAGAATCTGTGACATCGGAGAAGCGGCAGTGTCCGACCGCGCCCTCAGAAGCTGGATGCAGACGCTGATCAGATACGTCCGCTCCGGCCAGCCCGACCTTACCAACCGCCAGATGGCCCTGATGCTGCTGGTCTATCTGACGCCCGGCCCGCACACCGTCCGCGGCCTCGCCCACGTGCTCGGCGTCTCCAAGCCGGTGATTACCCGCGCCTTGAACACGTTGGGCTCGCTCGGCTATCTGCGCCGCGTCCGCGACGAGGCCGACCGCCGCAACGTGTTCGTCGCCAAAACCAGCACGGGACAGGACTTTCTTGAGGATTTCGAACGCAATCTCGAGCAGGACGGGGGGCAGCGGCGGACGGCCAAGGAACAGGGCTTCATCCTCCAGCACGGGTGAGCGCTTCGCACTCGAGGGACCGTCGCCGGCGCTCGATCCCGGGACTCACGCATACCGCAGCGACATCGCCGACATCGCGCTGGCCGGCCGCGTGATCGCGCCGCATTACGCGCGGCCGCTGATCCGCGCCTGCGGGATGCGCGAGGCCTTCCTCTGGCGCGAGCCATCGACCGAGAGTGAGCCGGCCTCCGAGCTGCTGCCGGGCGAGGAGTTCGCCGTCCTCGAATATTCCGGCGCCTTGGCTTGGGGCTATTGCGTCGCCGATCATTATGTCGGCTATATCGAGGCGATCGAGCTCACCGAGACGGTCGAGCCCACGCACATCGTCTGCGAGGCCTCGGCACCGATCCATCCCGAAGACGGCATCGTCTCGCCGGTGCTGGCGCGGCTGCCGATGGGATCGCGGCTCCACGGCCATGAGCGCGGCCCCTGCCTCGCCACCGAAGCGGGGTGCGTCCCGCTCTGCTATCTGCGCCGGATCGGCGAGTTCGATCCCGATCCGGTCGACGTCGCCGAGCGGCTGCTCGGGACGCCGTACCGGCGGGGCGGCCGCAGCTACCGCGGAATCGACTGCTCCGGCCTCGTCCAGCTCGCCTTCGGCCTATGCGGCCTGCCGCTGCCGCGCGAGAGCGACCAGCAGCAGGCGCTCGGCGAGCCGGTGTCCGAAGGCGCGCGGCTGCGCCGCGGCGACCTCCTCTTCTCGGGCCGCCATGTCGCGCTCGCCCTCGATGCCGCGAGCGTCATTCATGTCGCCTGGACGGCGCGGGCCGTCGCGATCGAGCCAGTCGACGCCGTCGCCGAGCCCGGCAATCCCGCGCCGGTGATCCGGCGGCGGCTGCCGACCTTCAGCCGCTAGCCCTCACATCTCTCCCCGTGCCCGGCGGAGCGCGTACCAGCGCTGCACGTTGGCATTATGCTCCTCGAGCGTCGCCGCGAAGACGTGGCCGCCGGTGCCGTCGGCGACGAAATAGAGCGCGTCGGTCTGCGCCGGATTGAGCACTGCCGCGATCGACTCCCGGCCCGGATTGGCGATCGGCCCGACCGGCAGGCCCGCGCGGGCATAGGTATTGTAGCCGTTGTCCTCGGCGAGCTCCGAACGCCGGATGCGGCGGCCGAGCGGCCGGCCGCGGGTGATCGGATAGATGACGGTGGGATCGGCATCGAGCTTCATGCCGCGGCGCAGCCGGTTGGAATAGACGCCGGCGATCATCCGCCGCTCCTCGGGCTTGCCGGTCTCCTTCTCAACGATCGAGGCGAGGATGATCGCCTCCTCCGGCGTGGTGACGACCGCATCGGGGCTGCGCTGCGCCCACAGCCGGGCGAGCTCCTCGCGCATCGCCTGCTGCATCCGCGCCAGCACCGCCGCCCGCGTCTCGCCGCGCTGATAGCCGTAGCTGTTGGGCAGCACCGATCCTTCCCCCGGCACGGCGATGTCGCCGGTCAGATAGGGCACCCGCATCAGCCGCTCGTGGACCAGCACCGACGGCATCCCCTCGGGGATGGTGACCAGACGCTGCACCGGCCGGCCGTGCTGGAGGTGGTGGAGCACCGCCGACGCGCTCGCGCCGGCCGGTATCTCGAACTCGCCGGCCTGGATCGGCGCCGACGAGCCGAGCAGGCGCGCGAGGCGGCGGAAGGTGGTCGCGTCCGAGCGGATCACGCCCGCGGCCTCGAGCTGCTCGGCAACGCCGGCGAGGCTCGATCCCTGCTCGACGATCACCGTCTTCGGCTCGTCCGCCGGCCCCGGCCCCGCCCAGTAGGCCCAATAAGCGGCGCCGAGGCCGATCGCCGCGACCAGCCCGAGGGCGGCGAGGATCGCCAGCAGCTTCCTCATCGGCGGACCGCTCAGGCCGCCTTCATCACCAGGCTGGCGTTGGTGCCGCCGAAGCCGAAGCTGTTGTTGAGCACGGCGTTTACGGTTCGCTCCTTCGCCTGGTGCGGCACTAGGTCGACGCCGGCCGTGCCTTCGCCCGGATTGTCGAGGTTGAGCGTCGGCGGCACGATCTGGTCGCGGATGGCGAGGATGCAGAAGATCGCCTCCACCGCGCCGGCCCCGCCGAGCAGGTGGCCGATCGCCGACTTGGTCGAGCTCATCGAGAGCTTGCCGACCGCGTTGCCGAACAGCCGCCGCACCGCGCCGAGCTCGAGCTCGTCGCCGAGCGGAGTCGAGGTGCCGTGGGCGTTGATATAGTCGATGTCGCTGAGGTCGAGGCCGGAGCGCTTCATCGCCACCTGCATCGCCCGGAAGCCGCCGGCCCCCTCCGGATGCGGAGCTGTGACGTGATAGGCGTCGCCGGACATGCCGTAGCCGACCACTTCGGCGTGAATGTTCGCGCCGCGCTTCTTCGCGCGCTCATATTCCTCGAGCACGACGACGCCGGCGCCTTCGCCCATCACAAAGCCGTCGCGGTCGACGTCGTAGGGGCGGCTGGCGCGTTCCGGCTCCTCGTTGAAGTTGGTGGAGAGAGCGCGCGCCTGGGCGAAGCCGGCGATGCCGATCGGGCATATCGCCGCTTCGGCGCCGCCCGCCAGCATCACGTCGGCATCGTCCATCGAGATCATCCGCGCCGCGTCGCCGATCGAATGGGCGCCGGTCGAGCAGGCGGTGACCACCGCGTGATTGGGGCCCATCAGCCCATATTTGATCGACACCTGTCCGGAGATGAGGTTGATCAGCCGGCCGTGCACGAAATGGGGCGAGACCCGCCGCGGGCCCTTCTCGTGGAGGACGAGGCTCTCCTTCTCGATGCCCGGCAGTCCGCCGATGCCCGAGCCGATCGACACCCCCGCGCGATAGCGCTCCTCCTCGGTCATGTCGCACAGGCCGGCGTCCTCGAGGGCCTGGCCGGCAGCATCGAGCCCGTAGACGATGAACGGATCGACCTGGCGCTGGATCTTGTGGTCGACCCGCTTGTCCGGGTCGAAGCCCTGCTCGTGATCCTTCGGCTTCACCTCGCAGGCGATGCGGCAGGCGTAGTCGGACGCGTCGAAGCGGGTGATCGGCCCGGCGCCGCTCTTCGCCGCGAGGATGTTCCTCCAGCTCGTCTCGACGTCGCCGCCGAGCGGCGAGACCATGCCGAGACCCGTCACCACGACACGACGCATTGCTGAACTCCTTGGCTGGACCGGCAAACCGCCTCCCGGTCGTCGGCCCACGCCGAAGCATGGCTCCGGCGGAATCCTGGACGGGGAGCCGTTTTCAGGAGACCGGCTCGATCATCGCAGGGCCGGCGCCGCGGCCGGGGACCTCAGGCTTTGTTCGTCTCGATATAGTCGATCGCGTCCCTGACCGTGGTGATCTTCTCCGCCGCATCGTCCGGGATTTCGACGCCGAACTCTTCTTCGAAGGCCATGACGAGCTCGACGATGTCGAGGCTGTCGGCGCCGAGATCGTCGATGAAGCTGGCTTCCTCGGTCACCTTTTCCGGCTCCACGCCGAGGTGCTCGACGACGATTTTCTTCACCCGATCGGCGGTCTCGCTCATGATGCTACCCTTCCCTAGATATTGTTTGGGCCTGCCCTAGCCGCTCCGCGCGGCCGCTGGCAAGGGGCGGCGGGCGCCGCTCGGCGCCGCTCAGATCATCGCCATCCCGCCGTTGACATGGACGGTCTGGCCGGTGACGTAGGCCGCCTCCCGGCTGGCGAGATAGACCACCGCGGCGGCGACATCCTCGCCCCCGCCGAGGCGGCCCGCCGGGATGCGGCCGAGCAGGCTCTCCTTCTGCGCGTCGGCAAGCGCGTCGGTCATCGCCGACTGGATGAACCCTGGTGCGATGCAGTTCACCGTGATCCCGCGGCTGGCGACTTCCTGCGCCAGGGCCTTGGACATGCCGACCAGCCCCGCCTTCGAGGCGGCATAATTGGCCTGGCCCGGATTGCCCGTCGCGCCGACCACCGACGCAATCGAGATGATGCGGCCGTGGCGGGCGCGCATCATCGGCTTGAGCGCGGCGCGGGCGAGGCGGAAGGCCGCCTCGAGGTTGATGCGGATCACCTCCGTCCATTCCTCGTCCTTCATCCGCATCGCCAGATTGTCGCGGGTGACGCCGGCGTTGTTGACGAGGATGTCGAGCTTGCCGAGCACGTCCACCGCCCGGGGCACCAGCGCGTCCACCGCCTCGGCGTCGCCGAGGTTGCACGGCAAGGCGACATGGTCGGCGCCGACCTCGCCGCGAAAGGCGTCCAGCTTCTCCGCGTTCGAGCCGGAGACCGCCAGCCGCGCCCCCTGCCCCGCCAGCGCCCGAGAAATCGCCGAGCCGATTCCCCCCGAAGCCCCGGTGACGAGCGCGGTCATTCCAGCCAAATCGAACATGGTCTAAAGCTCCGGAAGAAGATTGGTCCACGCGGAGGCGCGGAGAAGGAGAGGAAGGCGCAGAGGGGCGGTAGTTGTTGACGATCCGCCTCACGCCTTCTTTCAGGGTCTCGCCGCCGAAGTTGAGGAGCAGCCCGACGGGCTGCCTTGTCAGCCTGAGATAAGTCAGAACCTGCTTAGCATGGACCGGCATCAGCCGGTCTATCGATTTGATTTCAACCACGAGCCGATCATCGACGAGGAGATCTACCCGGAACGCCGCCTCGAAGACCATGCCTCCGAATTCGGCACCAATCAGCCTCTGTCTGTCGACGCGGTAGCCCATCGCTTCCAGCCGCGCGGCCAGGAGAGCCTCGTACACCGACTCGAGCAGGCCCGGGCCCAACTCGCGATGCAGGCGGAGCGCGACGTCAAGGACGTCGCCGGTAATCTCGTCTATGTCCCTCATCCATCCAACTTCTGCTCCGCGCCTCCGACTTCTTCTCCGCGCCTCCGCGTGAACCCCTAAACGTCCTTCACCAGCGCGTCGATGTCGTCCATCGTGACGACGCTGGTCACTCTCGCATCGGGGGCGATGCGCTTGACCATTGGGGCGAGGACCTTGCCGCCGAACTCGACGAAATGGCCGACGCCCGCCTCGGCCATGGCCGCGATGCTCTCGCGCCAGCGGACCATGCCGGTCACCTGCGCGACCAGCAGACGCCGGATTTCGGCGGGATCGGACACCGGCGCCGCGGTGACGTTGGCGTAGAGCGGCACCGCCGGCTCGGCGATCTGCGCGTCGCCGAGCGCCTGCTCCATCGCGTGCGCGGCGGGCTCCATCAACGGCGAGTGGAAAGGCGCGGAGACCGGCAGCAGCACCGCCCGCTTCGCGCCTTTGGCTTTGGCGATCTCCAGCGCCCGCTCGACCGCTCGGCGGTGGCCGGAAATGACCACCTGCGAAGGATCGTTGTCGTTGGCGACGGCGCAGACCTCGCCCTCCGCCGCTTCCTCCGCCACCGCCCGCGCCGCGGCCAGGTCGGCGCCGAGCAGCGCCGCCATCGCCCCTTCGCCCACCGGCACCGCGGCCTGCATCGCCTGCCCGCGCAGCTTCAGCAGCCGAGCCGTGGTCGCGACGTCGAAGCTGCCGGCGGCGGCGAGCGCGCTATATTCGCCGAGGCTGTGGCCGGCGACATAGTCCGCCTTGGCGATGTCGATGGCGGAGACGCAGAAGGTCGCCAGCGCATTGGCCATGATCGCCGGCTGCGCATTCTCGGTGAGCGTGAGCTCCTCGATCGGCCCTTCGGCCATCAGCCGCGACAAGTTCTGGCCGAGCGCCTCGTCGACCTCCTCGAACAGCTCGCGGGCCGTCGCGCTCGCCTGCGCCAGCGCCTTGCCCATGCCGACCGACTGACTCCCCTGCCCCGGAAAGATGAATGCGCGCATCTGGCTCGTCCCTGTTCAAAAACCCTTGGCGTCGGGCGCCCCGTCCAAAAACGTCCGGTCGAGCGTCCCTGCCCAAACCGTTCGCGTCGACCCACCC
>JALYHK010000016.1 GCA_030776605.1 Pseudomonadota bacterium | reverse complement strand
CCTCTATCTCGCTGAGGTCGTTCTGGTTGAGCAGCTCCGCCAGCTGGCGCACCAGATCGGTTTCGATCCGCATGCCGTCGCCGCGGTCGCCTTCCTCCTCGCTCATTGCGGACCCTCTTTCCCTGTTGCCGGGCGCCTTGTCAGAGACGGGCGGCCGCGTCCAGAGCCAGCAAATAGCCGAGCGGTCCGAAACCGGCGATGGTTCCGTTGGCCGCCGCCGCGACCAGGCTGCGGCGCCGGAAGCTCTCGCGCGCCTGCGGGTTCGAAAGGTGGACTTCGATCACCGGCACCGCGATGGCGCGGATCGCGTCGTGGAGGGCGACGGAGCTGTGGGTGAAGCCGCCGGCATTGAGGATCACCGCCTTCGCGCCCGCCGCGTCCGCCTCGTGCAGCCAGTCGATCAGATGGCCCTCGTGGTTCGATTGGCGAAGGTCGACCGAAAGGCCGAGCTCGCGCGCGCGCTCCTCGAGCCGGCCGGCGATCTCGTCGAGAGTCTCGGCGCCGTAGACCTCCGGCTCGCGCGTTCCCAACAGGTTGAGGTTCGGCCCGTTGAGCACCAAGATCAGCGGTGGCGTCGCCATGGCGAGCGCCTATATGCGATGCCGCAAGGAGCGCAAAGCCAGATGGTCCAGGACGCAACCCTCTCGATCCGAGTCAATGGCGAGCACCGGCGGGTGCCGGCCGGGATCAGCCTCGCCGAGCTTGCGCTCGAGCTGGGGCTGGAGCCGGCCAAGGTGGCCGTCGAGCGCAACCTCGAGGTGGTGCCGCGCTCGAGGCTCGGCGAGGTCGAGGTCGAGGACGGCGACGATTACGAGATCGTGACCTTCGTGGGCGGGGGCTGAGCGATGGCCGACCAGTGGCAGGTCGCCGGGCGCAGCTTCGCCTCGCGCCTCATCGTCGGCACCGGCAAGTATAAGAGCTTCGAGCAGAATGCGGCGGCCGTGGAGGCCTCGGGCGCGGAGATCGTCACCGTCGCGGTGCGGCGGGTCAACGTCTCCGATCCCAAGCAGCCGATGCTGACCGACTTCATCGACCCCAGGCGCTACACCTATCTTCCCAACACCGCCGGCTGCTTTACCGCCGAGGAAGCGGTGCGGACGCTGCGGCTGGCGCGCGAGGCGGGCGGCTGGACCCTCGTCAAGCTCGAAGTGCTCGGGGAGGCCAAGACGCTCTACCCCGACATGCGCGAGACGCTGCGCGCGACCGAGACGCTGGTGAAGGAAGGCTTCGAGCCGATGGTCTATTGCGTCGACGATCCGATCGCGGCGCGGCAGCTCGAGGAAGCCGGCGCGGTCGCGATCATGCCGCTCGGGGCCCCGATCGGCTCGGGCCTCGGCATCCAGAACAAGGTGACGATCCGGCTGATCGTCGAGGGCGCCCAAGTGCCGGTGCTGGTCGACGCCGGCGTCGGCACCGCCTCGGACGCGGCGGTGGCGATGGAATTGGGCTGCGACGGCGTGCTGATGAACACGGCGATCGCCGAAGCCAAGGACCCGGTGGCGATGGCGCGGGCGATGAAGCTGGCCGTCGAATCGGGCCGCCTCGCCTACCTCGCCGGCCGGATGGGCAAGCGCCGCTACGCCGACCCTTCCAGCCCGCTCGCCGGTTTGATCTAGCTCACGCAGCGGGCTCCGCCGCCCCACTTCTAGTCAAGGCCCTCCCGATCGCGGGCAGGATTGGCTCCATCGCGTTCAAAGGGATTGATCAGGGCCGTATATACGCGTATATATGTATCATGGGCGCGGTCACCAGAGCATTTAAGAGCGGCAACAGCGTTGCGGTGCGATTGCCGAAGGAACTCGGAATCGCTGAAGGCACCGAACTGGAGATCGAAGCAGCACCTACCGGCGTGTTCCTTCGTCGCAAGCCGAAGTACACCGGCCGTGACCTTGTCGAGGCGCTCGAGAAGCTGCCCAAACCCGCTCGGCCAATGAAGCGCGAGCGGATCATTTTTCCCAAGCGACACGGACTTCCCTGATTGCCGCTGCTTCTCGACACCAGCGTTGCCGTCGACGTCATCGACGACGTCGCGGGCACTCTAGACCGCGCGCGCGAGGCTGATGCCCTGTATCTGTCGGTGATCTCACATGTGGAGCTGGAGGCGGGGGTCCATCGCGATCGGGAGCTTGGTTCGCTGTTCCGTACGCGACTGGACAGGTTCCTCACGCGGGTCGTAGAGTTGGACTTCACTTCCCGAGAAGTTGCTGCCTACGCAGCTATCATTGCGGCAAAGGGCTTTTCGAGGCGCTTGATAGTCGACCGGATGATCGCGGCGACGGCGCTGGCGAACGGCCTGACCCTCGCCACCCTCAACCCCCGCGACTTCCGTGACGTTCCGGGGCTGGAGGTGGAGGACTGGTCGTCCTGAAAGCGCTTAGCGGAACGCCTCCCGAGCGCGCCGGTTTATCGGGCGGACGGGAGGTTTGACATGACGGACTTCGCCCGGATTCGCGAGCGCATGGTCGAGCGGCAGATCGCCGCGCGCAGGATCGGGGAGCCGCACATCCTCGCGGCGTTTCGCGCCGTGCCGCGCGAGGAGTTCGTCTCCGAGAAGGTGCGCGAATGGGCCTATGAGGACTCGCCGCTACCGATCGAGGCCGAGCAGACGATCTCCCAGCCCTATATCGTAGCGCTGATGATCCAGGCCGCGGAGATCGCGCCCGGCGACCGGGTGCTCGAGATCGGCGCCGGATCCGGCTACGCCGCCGCGGTGATGGCGCAGATCGCCGACGAGGTTTTCGCGATCGAGCGCCACGCCGAGCTCACCAGGATCGCGGGGGAGCGGATGGAGCGGCTCGGCTACGAGAACGTCTCGATCTACGAAGGGGACGGCACCGGCGGCCTTTCCTCCAAGGCGCCGTTCGACGCCATCATCGCCTCGGCGAGCGGCAGCCACGTGCCCGACGTGCTGCTCCAGCAGCTCGAGCTCGGCGGCCGGCTGGTGATGCCGGTCGGCGATCCCGGCGATGTCCAGAAGCTGATCAAGGTGCGGCGCACCGGCGCCGATGCGTTCGAGCGCGAGGATCTCGGCGCCGTCCGCTTCGTGCCCTTGATCGGCGCCCACGGCTGGACCGACAAGGGCAAGCGCGCGCGGCCGCTTCCCGAGCTGGTCCGCGAGGCCGCCGAGCCGCTGCCCGAGATCGACGATCCGGCGTTCGCCGAGGCGTTCGACCGCTTGGGGGATGCGCGCATCGTCCTGCTCGGCGAGGCGAGCCACGGCACGTCGGAATTCTATCGCGCCCGCGCCGCCATTTCACGGCGGCTGATCGAGCGCCACGGCTTCGACATCGTCGCGGTCGAGGCGGACTGGCCCGACGCCGCGCACATCGACCGTTTCGTGCGCCACCGGCCGCGGCGCGAAGGCGAGGAAGCCGCTTTCCAGCGCTTCCCGACCTGGATGTGGCGCAACAGCGACGTCGACGCCTTCGTCCGCTGGATCCGCGCGCACAACGAGGGCCGGGAGCGCGGGGCGATGACCGGCTTTTACGGCCTCGACCTCTACAACATGAGCGGCTCGATCCGGGCGGTGATCGACTATCTCGACGAGGTCGACCCCGAAGCCGCGGCGATCGCCCGCCAGCGCTACGGCTGCCTCACTCCCTGGAGCCGCAATCCCGCCGCCTACGGCCGGATGGCGATCAGCGAAGGCTATGGCCGCTGCGAAGCGCAGGTCGTCCAGATGCTCAGGGAGCTTCTCGCCAGGCGCCTCGATGATGTGGCGGAGGACGGCGACGAATGGCTCGACGCGGCCGCCAACGCCCGGCTCGTCAAGAACGCCGAGCAATATTACCGGGTGATGTACTACGGCTCGGCCGAGAGCTGGAACCTGCGCGACACCCACATGTTCGAGACGCTCTGCCAGATCCTGGAGGCGAAGGGGCCGGATTCGAAGGCGATCGTCTGGGCGCACAACAGCCATATCGGCAACGCCGCCCACACGGAGATGGGCCAGGTGCGCGAGGAGCTCAACATCGGCCAGCTGGTCAAGGAGCGCTTCGGGGACGAGGCGCGGCTGATCGGCTTCGGCACCCATCAAGGCACCGTCGCGGCGGCGACCGACTGGGACGGGCCGATGGAGGTGAAGACGGTGCGGCCCTCGCTCGCCGGCAGCTACGAGCGCCTCTGCCACGATGCCGGCGAGCCGCGCTTCCTGCTCGACCTGCGCGAGGGGCAGAACGAGGAGGCGGTCCAGGGGCTGCTGGAGCCGCGCCTCGAGCGGTTCATCGGCGTCATCTACCGGCCGGAGACCGAACGCTGGAGCCATTACGCCCAAGCGGTGCTCCCCAGGCAGTTCGACGCCTGGGTGTGGCTCGACGAGACCCGAGCGGTGACGCCGCTGCCCGGGCCCGAGCAGCCCGGCGAAGACGATATGTGGCCGTTCGGGCTTTAGCAGCCCGTCTCGCCGTGGCTACTTCCGCCGCCGCTCGCGGATTTTCGAAATGGTGGTCGCGGTAGTGATGTGTTCGACGTCGGTCTTGAGGTGGAGGAGCTTGACGCCTTTCGCCGCCAGGGCGCCGTCGAGGGCGGGCGCGAAATCCTCGGTGCGCTCGACCGTCTCGGCCCAGCCGCCGTAGGCGCGGGCGAGGGCGGCGAAATCGGGGTTGCGGAGCTCGGTGCCGGAGACGCGGCCGGGATAGTCGCGCTCCTGGTGCATCCGGATGGTGCCGTAGCTTCCGTTGTCGACGACGAGGACGAGCAGGTCCGCCCCATGCCGGACCGCCGTCGCCAGCTCCTGGCCGTTCATCAGGAAGTCGCCGTCGCCCGCGACCGCCACCACGCGTCGGCCGGGAAAGCGCAGCGCCGCGGCGACCGCGGCGGGGACGCCGTAGCCCATCGAGCCGTTGGTCGGGGCGAGCTGGCTCGGCAGGCCTGCGTAGCGCCAGTAGCGGTGCCACCAGCCCGAGAAATTGCCGGCGCCGTTGCAGACGATGGTGTCGGCGGGGAGCGCCTCGCGCATGCGCGCGACGACCTGGCCGAGGTCGAGCTTCGCTCCGCTCGGCTGCGGCGTGCTCCACTCCAGCCATTGGGCGTGGGCTTCGGCGCCGCTCGAGAAGGCGATGACTTCGTCCTCCCAGTCCGCGGCCAGCTCGGCGAACTCGCGCATGTCGGCGCAGATCGGCAGATCGGTACGGTAGACGCGGCCGAGCTCGTCGGGATCGGGGTGGACGTGGACGAGGATCTGGTCGGGATGGTCGGGCTCGATGAGGGTATAGCCGTCGGTGGTCGCCTCGCCGAGCCGTGCGCCGGCGACGAGCAGCAGGTCCGCCGCCTTCACCCGCTCGACCAGCTTCGGATTGGGCCCGTAGCCGAGGTTGCCGGCATAGACGGCGCTGTCGTTGGCAATGCAGTCCTGCCGCCGGAACGCGGCGGCGACGGGGAGGCCGATGCGCTCGGCGAACTCCGCGAAATAATGAGCGGCGCCTGCGCACCAGCCGGCGCCGCCGACGATCGCGATCGGCGAGCAGGCGTCCTTCAAAAGGTCCATCAGCGTGGCGACCGCCATCGGATCGGCGGCCTGGCAGAAGCGCGGCACCTTCGGCCGGTCGACCGCCTCGACCTGGTCGCGCAGCATGTCCTCCGGCAGGGCGAGCACGACTGGGCCGGGCCGGCCTGCCGTGGCGGTCGACGAGGCGCGGGCGACATATTCCGGGATGCGCCGCGCGTCCTCGATCCGCCCGACCCATTTGGAAAGCGGCGCGAACATCGTCAGCAGATCCAGCTCCTGAAAGCCTTCGCGGTCGCGGTCGCCGCGGGCGATGTCGCCGACGAACAGGATCATCGGCGTCGAATCCTGGTGGGCGACGTGGACGCCGACCGCGGCGTTGGCCGCGCCGGGGCCGCGGGTGACGAAGGCGATGCCCGGGCGGCCGGTCATCTTGCCGTCGGCCTCGGCCATATAGGCGACGCCGCCTTCGTGCCGGCAGACGACGAGGTCGATCGCCGGCGTGTCGTGGAGCGCGTCGAGCACGGCGAGGAAGCTTTCGCCCGGCACCGTGAAGATCCGGTCGCAGCCCTGCGCCACGAGGTTGTCGACGAGGATGCGGCCGCCGCTTCGGAGCTCGGTCATGGAGCCCGACTAGCCAGCTTGGCCGCCGAGCGGAAGGCCCGGAAGCTCCGCGGGGGGCGCTACTGACAGCGCTGTCAACCCTTGACGTGACGTTTACGTAAAGTAGGTGGGGGCGCACGTAGCAGAGCGGGAGCGAGACGATGACCAAGAGCGAAATGGCCGCGGCCCTCAACGCCAAGGGCGCCTGGCTTCCCGGCAAGCGCGTGAAGCTCGACTTCGGCTCCGAGGGCGTGGTGATGCTCGACGGCGTCGCCAATGCGGTGACCGAGGAGGACGGGCCGGCCGACACCACGATCAAGGTCGCCTGGGACGATTGGGAGGCGATGCGGGAGGGCAAGCTCGACGGCATGACCGCCTTCATGCAGGGCAAGCTCAAGGTCGAAGGCGACATGTCGAACGCGATGCAGCTCCAGGGCGTGCTGGCGAAGCTGCGGCAGTAGCCTCTATCGCCCTCACCGCGCTCCTCGTGCTGACGCAGCCAAGTTGAACCGTTCTTCAGGTTCGCTTGACCGGACTCGCGCTCCGCGCCTATCGGCGTGCCGTCCACAGCGGAGCGGCCGATGCGAAAAATCTATCCCGACGCCGATGCGGCGCTCGAAGGGCTGCTGTTCGACGGCATGACGATCTGCGCGGGCGGCTTCGGCCTGTGCGGGATCCCGGAGCGGCTGATCGACGCCATCCAGCGTTCCGGCGTCAAGGACCTCACCATTGCGTCCAACAATGCCGGCATCGACAATGAGGGCCTGGGCAAGCTGCTGCGCACGCGGCAGGTGAGGAAGATGATCTCCTCCTACGTCGGCGAGAACAAGGAGTTCGAGCGCCAGTATCTCTCCGGCGAGCTCGAGGTCGAATTCTGCCCCCAGGGGACGCTGGCCGAGCGCTGCCGGGCGGGCGGCGCCGGCATTCCCGGCTTCTACACCAGGACCGGGGTCGGCACCGTCGTCGCCGAGGGCAAGGAGCATAAGCAGTTCGACGGTGAGACCTATATCCTCGAGCGCGGCATCCGCGCCGACCTGTCGATCATCAAGGGCTGGCGCGCCGACGCGAGCGGCAACCTCGTGTTCCGCAAGACCGCGCGCAACTTCAACCAGCCGATGGCCACGGCCGGGAAGATCTGCGTCGCCGAGGTCGAGGAGATCGTTTCGGTGGGCACGCTCGACCCCGACTGCATCCACCTCCCCAGCATCTATGTGAAGCGGATGATCGACGGCTCGCCTTACGAGAAGAAGATCGAGTTCCGGACCGTCCGCGAAAGGAAGGCAGCCTGATGCCTTGGGACCGCAACCAGATGGCGGCGCGCGCGGCCAAGGAGCTGCGCGACGGCTATTATGTCAATCTCGGCATCGGCATTCCCACCTTGGTCGCTAACCACATTCCCGAAGGGGTGGAAGTGACGCTCCAGTCCGAGAACGGGATGCTCGGCATCGGGCCCTTCCCGTACGAGGACGGGGTCGACCCCGACCTGATCAACGCGGGCAAGCAGACCATCTCCGAGCTGCCGCAGTCGAGCTATTTCAGCTCGGCGGACAGCTTCGCGATGATCCGCGGCGGCCACATCGACCTGACCGTGCTCGGCGCGATGGAGGTGTCGGAAAAAGGCGACATCGCCAACTGGATGATCCCCGGCAAGATGATCAAGGGCATGGGCGGCGCGATGGACCTTGTCGCAGGGGTGAAGAAGATCATCGTGGTGATGGAGCATGTCTCGAAGAGCGGCGAGCCAAAGTTCATTCCCGAATGCACGCTGCCGCTCACCGGCAAGAACGTCGTCGACATGATCATCACCGATCTGTGCGTCTTCCAGCGGCCGGACCACGACAGCGCGTTCCGGCTGATCGAGCTCGCGCCCGACGTGACGGCCGACGAAGTCGCGGCGAAGACCACCGCCCGTTACGAAAGCTGAGCGGTTGCGCGTGCTGCTGACCGGCTCGTCGGGCTGGCTCGGCCGCTTTCTCGCGCCGCGACTGAGGCGGGCAGGGCACGAGGTGACCGGACTCGACGTCGCGCCCGCCGTCGACACCGACGTCCTCGGGTCCGTCGGCGATCCAGACCTGGTCGGTCGAGTGTTCGGAGAGCGGGGGATCGAGGCGGTGATCCATGCCGGCGCGCTGCACAAGCCGGACATCGCCCGCTTTCCGGCCAACGCATTTATCGACGTGAACGTCGCCGGGACCCTCAACCTGCTCCAAGCCGCTTGCGCGGCCGGTATCGACCGGTTCGTCTTCACTTCGACGACCTCGCTGATGATCTCGGCCGCGCTGCACCGCGGCGGCGGCGCGCGGGCGGCGTGGCTCACCGAGGAATTCGGGCCGCTCGAGCCGCGCAACATCTATGGCGTCACGAAGCTCGCCGCCGAGCATCTCTGCCGGATGTTCCATCTAGAGCGCGGCCTCCCGGTCCTAGTGCTGCGCACCGGCCGCTTCTTCCCGGAAGAGGACGACCGCGCGCACGAGAAGGCCGAGGACGGGCCGAACACCAAGGCGAACGAGTTTCTGGGCCGCCGCCTCACTGTCGAGGACGCCGCCGAAGCCCACTTGGTAGCTCTCGAGAAGGCGCCGGAGCTCCGGTTCGACATCTTCATCCTCGCGGCGCCGCCGCCATTCTCGCCGGACGATTGCGCGGAGCTGATACGCGACGCTCCGGCGGTGATCACCCGCCGCTTCCCGCAAGCGCCCGAGCTCTACGCGCGGGCGGGCTGGCGGCTGCCGCAGACGATCGACCGCGTCTACGATTCCTCCCGCGCGGAGGATCGGCTTGGTTTTCGCTGCCGGACCGACTTCGGGACGGTGCTGCGGGCGCTTCGGGACGGCGGCCCGTTGCCCTTCGCTCACGATCCCACCTATGTTTCGCCCAAGGAAATGTCGGAGGCACGATGAAAGCTCTGCTCTCGCGCGAGCCGGGCGGGCCGGAGACGCTGGAGCTTGCCGAGGTGCAGGAGCCGGTGCCGGGGCCGGGGCAGCTGCTGGTGCGGGTCAAGGCCTGCGCGATCAACTATCCCGACGTGCTGATCATCGAGGACAAATATCAGTTCAAGCCGCCCCGGCCGTTCGCGCCGGGCGGCGAGATCGCCGGCATCGTCGAAGCGGTGGGGGAGGGGGTCTCCGGCTGGTCGGCGGGAGACCGGCTGATCGCGATGATCGGCCACGGCGGCCTTGCCGAGAAGGTCACCCTCGACGCCGCGCGCGCGCTGCCGCTCCCCGAGGGGCGCAGCTTCGAGGAGGGCTCGGCGCTCATCCTCACCTACGCCACCGCGATCCATGCCTTGCTCGACCGCGGCCGGATGAAGGAGGGGCAGACGCTGCTGGTGCTCGGCGCGGCGGGCGGGGTCGGCTACGCTGCGGTCGAGCTCGGCAAGGCGTTCGGCGCCCGCGTCGTCGCCGCCGTCTCGTCCGAGGAGAAGGCGGCGGTCGCGCGCGAGGCCGGCGCGGACGAGGTCGTCATTTATCCGCGCGGGCCGTTCGACAAGGATGGCTCCAAGGCGCTCTCCCAGCAGTTCAAGGCAGCGGTCGGACCGGAGGGGGCGGACGTGATCTTCGATCCGGTCGGCGGCGATTATGCCGAGCCGGCGCTGCGCGCGATCGCACGGGAGGGGCGCTATCTCGTCGTCGGCTTCCCCGCGGGAATCCCGAAGCTTCCGCTCAACCTGACCCTGCTCAAGAGCTGCGACGTGTGCGGCGTGTTCTGGGGCGCCTTCGCCGCGCGCGAGCCGCAGGCGAATGCGGCGCACATCGCCACGCTGTTCCGGCTGTGGGAGGAAGGACGGATCGCGCCGAAGGTCAGCGGGACCTGGCCGCTGGAGCGCGGCGGCGAGGCGATCGCCCGGATGGCGGCGCGCAAGGCGCTGGGCAAGCTGGTGGTGACCGTCGGCTGATTCGCCGCGGCTCCGGGAGGGGCGGCCGTTGCGCCTGTCCCCCGCGGCGCCTATCTGGAGCCGAGCAGAGCAAAGGACCGCCATGACCACGTTCGACGACCGCGAAAGGGCATTCGAGAGCAAATATTCGCGCGACCAGGAGATGCAGTTCAAGATCATCGCCCGGCGCAATCGGCTGCTCGGCCTGTGGGCGGCGCGGCAGATGGGCCTCACCGACGCCGAGGCCGACGCCTATGCCAAGGACGTGGTCCGCGCCGACTTCGAGGAGGCGGGCGACCAGGACGTGATCAGGAAGCTGCTCGGCGACCTCACGTCCGCGGGCGTCGAGACCGACGAGGCGAAGATCCGCGAGGCGCTCGGCCACAAGGAGGTGGAGGCGCGGCGGCAGCTGATGGAGTCGCAGGGCTGATGCCGATGGCGGCCGGCGAGATCGAGGAGCTGATCCGCGCCGCGATACCGGACGCGCGGGTCGAGATCACCGATCTGGCCGGCGACGGCGACCATTATGCGGCGCGGGTGGTCGCCGAGAGCTTCCGCGGCCTGCCGCGGGTGAGGCAGCACCAGCGCGTCTACGAGGCGCTCGGCGGCAGGATGGGCGGGGCGCTCCACGCGCTCCAGCTCACCACCGCCGCGCCCGAGCAAGGAGAATGAAGATGAGCGACGTGAAGCAGCGGATCGACGAGCTCGTCCACGGCAAGGACGTGGTCCTGTTCATGAAGGGCAGCGCGCTTTTCCCGCAGTGCGGCTTTTCGAGCCGCGCGGTCGCGATCCTCGATCATCTCGGCGTCCCGTTCGAGGCGGTGGACGTGCTCCAGGACCCGGAGATCAGGAGCGGCATCAAGGAATATTCCGACTGGCCGACCGTCCCGCAGCTCTACGTCAAGGGCGAGTTCGTCGGCGGCTCCGACATCATGAGGGAGATGTTCGAGGCCGGCGAGCTCCAGCAGCTGATCGAGGAGAAGCAGGTCGCCAAGGCCTGAGCGCCGTCGCCTGAAAAAGGCCGGGGCGGGCGGCGCGACCAGAAAAGCGCCAGCCCGCCCCTTTCGTGGAACCATGTGGACGCCCATCAGGATACAAGCCCCGTGCCAGAGCGCGTGCTTCGCGGAAAGCCGCGCGCTTCGCTGGTGAAGCGATTTTAACCTTTGCCGCGACTGTAAAGGGCGCCGACACGAGAGCGGCCTCGCCCTGAAATCCCATTCATCCGGGGTTCACCCGCCGGCTGATTACAGATGTAGTCGAACGGCCGGAGGAGGCGGGATGGAGCGGATCGGCGACGCCGAATATGCGGTGATGGAAGTGCTCTGGGACGAGGCGCCGCTGACCGCCGCCGAAGTCGCCGAGCGTGTCCCGCAGGACCGCGGCTGGAGCGTCAGCACCGTCAAGACGATGCTCTCGCGCCTGCTCGCCAAGGGCGCCCTCGCCCATGAGGAGAAGGGGCGGCGCTATCTCTACCGTCCCGCCATCGCCCGCGAGGATTATGTCGCCCAGGAGTCGCGGCGGCTGCTCGACCGCATGTTCGGCGGGCGGCTGACGCCGCTCGTCGCGCACCTCGCCGAGCGCGACAGCCTCAGCCCCGCCGACATCGAGGAGATCGAAGCGCTCCTGCGGGAGCTGAAGTCGTGAGCGCCTGGCTTATCCAGAACCTCGCCGCTGCCAGCCTGTTGATGCTGCTCGTGCTGGCGCTGCGCCAGCCGGTCGCGCGGCTGTTCGGCGCCGGCTGGGCCTATGCATTGTGGCTGCTCCCGGCGGCGCGGCTGGTGCTGCCGCCGCTGCCTGCGGGCGAGATCCCCTCGCTCCTTCCTTCCCTCGCCGTCGCCATTCCGGCGGCAGGGGAAGCGGCCGCGCCTTTGCCGCCCGACGGCGGACCCGGGCAGTGGGTGCCCATCCTGCTCGCGTTATGGGCGGTGGGCGCGGCCATTTTTCTCGCCTGGCAGTTTCTCTCCTACCGCGCCTTCCTCGCCCGGCTCAGCCTCGCCTCGCGCAGTGCCGGCG
>JALYHK010000015.1 GCA_030776605.1 Pseudomonadota bacterium | reverse complement strand
CGGCGTCGGACGCGACCGGGCGCCGCGCATATTCGCGGCCGTCCACAGGGGAGATGCAGATGAGGTCGGTCACGTTTGAGTCATCCGATCATCCGTTCCATCCTGAGTAGCCGTTGAGCCTGCCGAAACGGCATATCGAAGGTGGTCCTTCGATAAGGGCCCTCGCTACGGCTTCGCCTACTCGGTCCCTACTCAGGATGAACGGAAGAGGAGAAGTTCGGCGCCGCAAAGCTCAGATGATCTCGAAGTAGCGGGCGAGCTGCCAGTCGGTGACCGCCTTGCGCGCCTCCCGCTCCTCCCATTCGCGCGTGGCGGCATAATGGTCGACGAAGGCCTCGCCGAACAGTGCGCGCGCGGGCTCCGAGGCGCGCAGCCGCTGGGCCGCGTCCCACAGCGTGGAGGGGAGACGCCGCTCGGGCGCCGGCTCGGCCTCATAGGCGTTCCCCACCACCGGCGGATCCGGCTCGGCCCGGTTAGCGATCCCCCAGAGGCCGGAGCCGATCGCCGCGGCGAGCGCGACATAGGGGTTTATGTCGGCCGCGGCGATCCGGTACTCGACCCGCTGCGCCTTGGCCGAGCCGCCGATGACGCGCAATGCGCAGGTGCGGTTCTCGTAGCCCCAGGTCGCCGCGGTCGGCGCCCAGAAGCCGGGGATCAGCCGCGTGTAGCTGTTGACGGTCGGGGCGACCATCGCGAGCAGCTCGGGCATCAGCTGTTGCTGCCCGCCGACGAACCAGCGCATCCGTTCCGACATGCCGTGTTCGGCGCCCTCATCGAAGAAGATGGGGCGGCCGCTGTCCTTGTCCGCGAGCGAGACGTGCAGGTGTCCGGACTGGCCCGGCCACTCATGAGACCATTTGGCCATGAACGTCGCCATCCACCCGCGCCGCTCGCACAGGATCTTGACGAGGGTCTTGAACAAAGCCGCCTTGTCGGCCGCATCGAGCGCCTCGTCGACCCGGATCGCCGCCTCGATGACGCCCGGACCGGTCTCGGTGTGGAGCCCTTCGAGGCCGAAGCGCATCTCCTCGCACAAGGCCCAGAGATCGCGGTAGAACTCGGCGTGGACGCCGGAGCGGAGCATGGAATAGCCGAAATTGCCGGGGCTGATCGGACGCAGGCCGCGATAGTTCTTGTCGCGGGCCGAATGAGGCGTCTCCTCGAAGACGAAGAACTCGAACTCGGCCGCCGCCTTGACCGAAAAGCCCATCGCATCCGCCTTGCCGAGCACCCGGCGCAGCAGCCCGCGCGGGCAGATCGCCTCGGCCGGCCCGGCGAACTCGGCGAGGATCAAGGAAATTCCGTCCTCGAACGGGATAGTGCGGGCCGTGTCCGGCAGCAGCCGCGCCTCGGCGTCCGGATAGGCGGTATGCCAGCCGGTGAAGCTCAGATTGTCCATCAGCTGGTCGCTCGAATCCCAGCCGAGCACGACGTCGCAAAAGCCGAAGCCCTTCTCGAGCGCCGCGGCGAGCTTGTCCGGCGCGAGATATTTGCCGCGGAAGATGCCGTCGAGGTCGAACAGCCCCACCTTGGCCCGACCGTGCGCGCGGGCGCTGTCGAGGATTTCGTCGCGGGTCATCCCCCGCTTTCTCTCACGGCGGCCGCGCCGCGGCAATGGCGCCGCTCGCGCTAGGACCCTAGGCGTCGCGTGGGCTGGTCCCTGTCCAGCGCTTGAACGCCCGCGAGAAAGCGGCTGGGTCGGAGAAGCCGAGCCGATAGGCGACCTCCTTCACCGACAGGCCCTCCTCGCGCAGCAGCCGCTGCGCGACGCGGCGGCGGACGCGGTCGAGCAGCTGCTCGAAGGTCGCTCCTTCCGTCTTGAGCCGCCGGTAGAGGGTCTGCCGGCTGAGCCCGAGCTCGCGTGCGAGCCGGTCGACCCGCACCGGGCCCTGCTCGAGCGAAGATTCGATCCGCCGCTCGACCTCCCGCGCGAAGACGCCGCCGACCGCCCGCCCCTTCGCTTTCGCAGCCGCCGGCTTCGCGGGGGCGCCGCTCTCGATTGCCTTGGCGACTTGTCCGAGGAGGGCCAGGAAGGGATGGAGCGCGGCGCTGCTCTTGCGGGGCTCGGAGCGGCGGGCGCCGGCGGGGGTCGTGCCGAACAGCCGGCCGAACAGCTGGGTGCAGGCGTCGCGGCGCTCGCAGCCGCCGCAGTCCTGGAGCTTCATTCTGTCGATGCAACCGGCGATCATGCTTTTGGCGCCCTCGATCATGAGCCTAGGTGTGTTAGGCGCATAATACTCCTCTCGCGAGAAGCGCGCAAGGGGCGCGCTTGTCAAGCGCCCGGCGGCGGCAGATACTCCCGCCCGATGGGAACGGCTGGGCTCGTCTTCACCTTGGCGGCCGGGACGTCGCAATTCGCGCATGACCACGAGCAGGCGAGCCGTCAGGTGATCGCCTCCTGGCTCGCCGAGCTCAAGGGCTACCGGTTCGCCGGCGAGTGGCGCGGCGAGGCCGGCCAGGCGCCGGTCTATTTCGTGCCGAGCGCGACGCTTACCGCCGGCGCCGGGCGGCGCTCGGCATCCGCGGCGAGGACGATCTGTTCGGCGGCGTCGTCCCCCACGCCTTCGTGGCCAGCAAGGCGATCACCCATCCCTTGCCGCCCGATGCGGCGGCGGCGCCGGAGGGCTGGTCGCCGCGCCTCGCCGGAGAGCTCGAAGGCGCGGTGCTCGCCGGCTTTGCCGCTTTCTCGGCCGCTGACGCGATGGCCGCGGGCCTGCGCCTGCTCGAGCGGGGGCCTGTGCGCGTCAAAGCGGTCGGCGGAGTGGCGGGGCACGACCAGCTGGTGGTGCGCAGCGCCGGCGAGCTGCGCGCGCGGATCGAGGCGGAGGATCCGGCGCAGCTCTCCGCCGTCGGCCTCGCGCTCGAAGAGGATCTGGCGGAGGTCACGACCTACAGCGTCGGCCAGGTCCGCGTCGCCGGGCTCGTCGCCAGCTATTACGGCGTCCAGCGGCACACCACCGACAATCTCGGCGAGGAGACCTACGGCGGCTCGAGCCTGCTCGTCGCCAGGGGCGGATTCCGCGCGCTGCTCGCGCTCGACCTTCCCGACAGCGTCAGGACGGCGATCCGGCAGGCGCGCCGCTACGACCGCGCCGTCGGCCGCTGCTATCTCGGGCTGATCGCCTCGCGCCGCAACTACGACGTCGCCCAGGGCATCGCCGCCGACGGCAGGGTGCGCTCGGGCGTGCTCGAGCAGTCGTGGCGGATCGGCGGTGCGAGCGGCGCCGAGGTCGCGGCGCTGCGCGCGTTCCGCGCCGATCCGTCGCTCGCCTCGGTGACGGCGACGACGGTGGAGATTTTCGGAAGCGCCGCGCCGCCTCCGGCGGATGCCCTGCCGCTGTTCGCGGGAACCGATTCGGCGGTCGGACCGCTCACCCGCTACGTATTGGTTGATAAGCCATGAGAGACGGACCCGTCGCCCTCAAGATCGGGAATGAGCATGTCGAGGGCACGCTGCTTACCCCCGACAGACTGATCCCCGGCATCCTCTTCGTCCACGGTTGGGGCGGCTGCCAGGAGCATGACCTCGATGTCGCCCGCGCGATCGCGCGGCTCGGCTGCCTGTGCTTCACCTTCGACCTGCGGGGCCACGCCCGCAGCAGCCGCCAGCGCCGCAGCGTCACCCGCGAGGACAATCTCGCCGACCTCGTCGCCGCTTACGATTTCCTCGCCGGCCAGGAGGCGGTCGACAGGCAGGCCATCGCCGTCGTCGGCGCGAGCTACGGCGCCTATCTTGCCACGATCCTCACCACCAGGCGGCCGGTCTGCTGGCTGGGGCTGCGCGTGCCCGCCCTCTATCGGGACGACAATTGGGACGTGCCGAAGGAGGATCTCGACCGGGAGGATCTCGACGCATATCGGCGCAGCTATCTCGGGCCCGGCGACAATGTCGCACTCGATGCCTGCGCAAAGTTCGGCGGCGACGTACTGCTCGTCGAGTCGGAGTGCGACGAGGTCATCCCTCACCCGGCGATCGTCAGCTATCTCGGCGCGTTCCGGAATGTGCGCTCCCTGACCTACCGGTTGATGGAGGGAGCGGACCACGCCCTCACCGAGCCGGCGTGCCAGAAGCTCTACAATGCGATGCTGACCAACTGGGTCACCGAGATGGTGCTCGGAGCCCGCGAGGGACAGCAGGCGGGGAGCTTCAGCCCCGCGCGCCCCTAACTGCGCGTCGGCCCTGCACGGCGCTTTCCGCGCCGCCGCGGCAGTGGTAGAAGGAGGGCCATGTTCACCGACATGAAGCAGGGCACCGCCGAGGACTGGGCCCATATCGCCGCCGAGCACGGCAGGCATCAGCAGAGCGCCGCGGCCAAGCAGATCATGGAGAGCCTGGCTCGCCTCGAAGCGATCGAGGTCGGCTTCGCGGCCAACCAGCTCACCCACTCGCTGATGGCGGGCACGCTCGCCCGGCGCGCCGGCGCGACCGACGAAGAGGTGGTCGCCGCCCTCTGCCACGACATCGGCAAGCTCTTCTCGATTCCCAATCACGGGCCGATCGCGGCGGAGATGCTGAAGCCCTACGTCTCCGGGGACATCTATCACGCCGTCTATTGGCACCAGGCGTTTCAGGGCCGCTATTATTTCGAGCATCTCGGGCTCGATCCGGAGGCGAGGGAGCGGTTCAGCGGCGAGAGCTGGTATGATTTCGCGGTGAAGCTGGTCGACGAATGGGATGCCCCCGCCTTCGACCCCGGTTTCCCGGTCGATCCGCTCGAGAGCTTCGAGCCCGAAGTGACCCGGATATTCTCAAAGCCGAAGAAGATGATCGCCTGAGCCTGTCCCGCAGCGGGACGCGCGGCCCGGCGACGCCGCTCGGGGATTGAACAATTGGTAAAGACGTTCGTAACCAAGGGTTATGAACCGCCTTTCTCCGCTGATCGTCCGCCGCGTCGGCCGCTTCGCCCCCAGCGCCGCCTTGCCCGCGGCGATGGAAGGCTATTACCGCGCGTCCGAAGCCGCCTCGGCTTCCGATATCGAGCAGTTCGTCACCACCTTCCTCGCCGGCCTCGTCTTCTTCGTCACCTACCTCGCCTAGAGGCCTGATCAGACTTCGGGCGGCAGGCCCTGCGTGTCGGCGCAGACATTGTCGTCGCACGCCTTGTGGAGCTTCCAGGCGAGCCAGGCGGAAACCCCGCACATCGCTGCTGCGAGCAGCAGCTGGTCGGCGGTGGCGATCCCCCACAGGGAAAGGCCGATGGCGATCAGCGAGCCTGCCACCATCGCGCCGGAATTGACGATGTTGTTCGCCGCGACCGTACGCGCCGCCTCACTCTTCTTCACCGTCGTCGTCAGGAACGCATAGAGCGGAACGACGAACATCCCGCCCGCTATTGCGATGCCGAGCAGCGAAAGCAGCAGCGGGACGACGCTGACCTGGGTCAGGAACTCGCCGACTTCGTAGAGCCGCGGCCCCTCGGTCTGCGGCCACTGCACGGCGAAATAATGGAAGGCGATGACGAACCCACCCATGGCGACCACCGAGGGGGCGCTGTAGCGGGCCGAGACCTCGCCCTGGAGCAGCCGGTTCACCGCCACCGAGCCGATCGCGACGCCGACCGAGAAGATGGCCAGGAACAGGCTCGCGACCTCGCGGTCGGCCGAGAGGACGTTCTTCACCAGCGGCGGGAACTGGATGAAGAGGACCGCCCCGATGGTCCAGAAGAAGCTGATCGACACGATGGCGAGGAACAGCCGCGGGATGTGCATCGTGGCCCCGACCAGCCGGGCCGAGGAGCGCAGCACGTTGAGGTCGATCCGGTGCCCCTCCTCCAGCGGCGGTGCCGGCGGCACCTGACGCCCCGAAACATAGCCCACCAGCGCCACCAGGATCACCAGCACGGCAGAGGCCTCGACTGAAATGATCCCGGCGAGCAGTGTGCCTCCCAGAATGGCAACGTAGGTGCCCGCCTCGACCAGGCCGGTGCCGCCCAGCACCTCGTGCGGTCTCAGATGCTGCGGGAGGATCGCATATTTGATCGGCCCGAAGAAGGTCGAGTGGATGCCCATCGCGAGGAGCGCGAGCAGCATCAAGGGAATTGCGGCATCGTGGACGAGGATGCCGAGCCAGGCGAGCGCCAGCCCGGCCGCGCCGATAAGCATGATCAAAATTTCGCAGAATTTGACGATGCGGATGATCTTCGCCTTGTCGCGTGCGTCGGCGAGCTGGCCGGCGAGCGCTGAAAGGAGGAAGAAGGGCAGGATGAACACCCCGGTGGCGATGGCGCTGAACCACGTCTCGGCGCGCTCGTTGTTGTAAATCTGATAGACGACGAACAGCACCATCGCGTTCTTGAACAGATTGTCGTTGAACGCGCCCAGCAGCTGCGTCGTGAACAGCGGCAGGAAGCGGCGCTTGCCGAGCAGGACCAGCGAGGACTTCATCGGCGGAGTGAAGCTGCGGGCGCCGCGGCGGATGCTCGGCGCAATCTCTCGTACGGCATCCTCTTCCTCGGCCGGGCGGTCGGGCGGGCCGTCATAGGCGGAGGGGCGGAGGGCGCACAAGCCCTCCGCCGCCCGGCGATCCGGCTGGGCGGGCGGCCCCTCCCCATCCATTCGCTTTGTCGCTAAAGGCGGCCGCGGCGATGCTGACCCTGCCGAACCTGCTGACGCTCTCGCGCATTCTGGCGGTGCCGATCCTGGTGTTCCTGCTCTGGAAGCCGAGCTGGTTCGACTATGCGATCACCTTCGTGCTCTACTGCCTGGTCGGGATCACCGATTATTTTGACGGCTATCTCGCCCGCGCGCAGGGGACGGTCTCGCGCCTCGGCGTTTTCCTAGATCCGATCGCGGACAAGATCATGGTCGCGGCGGTGATCGTCATGCTGGCGGCCCGGCCGCCGGTCGACTCGCCGCCGATCATCCCGGACTGGCACCTCATCCCGGCGCTGATCATCCTGCTGCGGGAGATTAGCGTCTCGGGGCTGCGCGAGTTTCTCGCCAGCCTGCAGGTATCGGTGCCGGTGACCAAGCTCGCGAAATGGAAAACCACCTTCCAGCTGGTCGCCCTGGGAGCGCTGATTCTGTCGGGGGCGCTGCCGCAATGGGCATGGGTGCACCAGATCGGGCTGGTGAGCCTCTGGGCGGCGGCGGCCCTCACCTTGGTGACGGGGTGGGACTATCTGCGCGTGGGCCTTAGGCACATGGACTGATGGCGCTCGACATCCTTTATTTCGGGTCTTTCCGCGACGCCCTCGGACGCGACAGCGAACGTGTGGACCCGCCGAGTCACGTCCTCACCGTCGACGACCTCGTCGGCTGGCTTGCGCAGCGCGGCGAACCTTATGCCTCCGCCTTCGCCGACCGCGTGCGCATCCGTGCCGCGGTCGAGGGCCAGCCGGCCGAGCGGGGGGACAGCTTCTTCGGTGCGAGCGAGGTCGCGCTGTTCCCGCCGACGGGGGCGCTATGATCGACGTCCGTGTCCAGGCCGCCGACTTCGACCCGGGGCGGCAGCTTGCCCGTCTCGGAGACCTCAAGCATGCAGGTGTCGCGAGCTTCACCGGCCTGCTTGATGCCGGCGACGACGTAACGGGCATCTTCGTGGATCATTATCCTGCCCTCGCCAAGGCCGAGCTGGCGCGGATCGCCGATGAGGCCGCTGTCCGGTGGCCGCTGGCGGGGCTGATCCTGATTCATCGCCACGGCCGCTTCGCCCCGTGCGACCGGCTGCTCTTCGCCGGCACCGCCGCGGCCGAGCCCGCGGACGCGCTCGCCGCCTGCGGTTTCCTCGTCGAGGCGCTCCGCACCCGGGCGCCGTTCTGGCGCAAGGACCTGCTCAGCGACGGCCGCTACAGCTGGAGGGAGGGGCGCGGCTGATGGACTTCGCCAGGCGCGCCTACGACCACAGCTGCCACATCGATCCGATCGTGCGCTCGCTGCTCCACACGGACTTTTAGGAGCTGCTGAAGCAGCGGCAGAACGCTAGTCTGGGCGATCTGCCGGTAATCCTTCCGAATCCGCTCGAGAGCGGCCGGTTGCTCCGCGGCGCGCCGGAATGGGTGCGCCGCTGGACCGGCGCCCGGCGGGCGTCGGGGCAGCGGACTCCAGAAAGGTGGCGCCCGAGGCGCAGCCTGGATAGTTGACGTGGCACCAAGGGATTCGTTTGATCGATTTTGCCGCTCAATCAGAGCGCTTTTCCTCGTTTCCGACGGAGCCGGGCAGAGCCTAAGCCGGCTGAAAACAGAGAAAGGCGAACGAACATGGACGCAAAGATCAGCGGCAGCCCACTCAGCGATCCTGGAAAGGAGCCGCGCGCGCTCCGGTCCCTCCTCGGTAGGACCAACCGCGATTGGTGGCCGAACCAGCTGTCGCTGGAGATCCTCCACCAGAACGGCGCCGCATCGCCGAATCCGATGGGAGAGGAGTTCGACTACCCAAGCGAATTCGAGTCGCTCGACTATGAGGGCGTCAAGCGCGACCTCCATGCGCTGATGACCGACAGCCAGCCGTGGTGGCCGGCCGACTACGGGCATTACGGCCCATTCTTCATCCGCATGGCGTGGCACAGCGCCGGCACCTATCGCATCGGCGACGGCCGCGGCGGCGCCTCGTCGGGCGGGCAGCGCTTCGCGCCGCTCAACAGCTGGCCGGACAATGCCAATCTCGACAAGGCGCGCCGCCTGCTCTGGCCGATCAAGCAGAAGTACGGCCGCAAGCTGAGCTGGGCGGACCTGATGATCATGGCCGGCAACGTCGCCATCGAATCGATGGGGGGACCGGTGTTCGGCTTCGGCGGCGGCCGCGTCGACGTTTGGGAGCCGCAAAAGGACATCTATTGGGGCACCGAGGAGGAATGGCTCGGCGACAGCCGTTACGCCGGTGATGCGCTCGAAAGTCCGCTCGCGGCGGTGCAGATGGGGCTCATCTACGTCAATCCCGAGGGGCCGAACGGCAATCCGGATCCGATCGGGTCCGGCCGCCACATCCGCGAGACGTTCGGGCGTATGGGCATGAACGACGAGGAGACGGTCGCCCTCGTCGCCGGCGGCCACACCTTCGGCAAGTGCCACGGGGCGGGCGACGCCTCGAAGATCGGCGCCGAGCCGGAAGGGGCCGACATCGCCCAGCAGGGCCTGGGATGGACCTGCACCCATGGCTGCGGCATGGCGGACGACACCATCACCAGCGGCCTCGAAGGCGCGTGGACGCCGACGCCCGTCCAGTGGAGCAACAATTATTTCCGGATGCTCTTCGAGTACGACTACGAGCTGGTGAAGAGCCCGGCGGGGGCTTGGCAGTGGCAGCCCAAGGACCAGCAGGAGGAAGACCTGGCGCCGGGCGCCCACAGCCCGGACCGCCGCGTGCCGACGATGATGACGACCGCCGACATGGCGCTCAAGAGGGACCCGATCTACGGCCCCATCTCGCGCCGCTTCTACGAGAATCCGGACGCCTTCGCAGACGCCTTCGCCCGCGCCTGGTTCAAGCTGTGTCACCGCGACATGGGCCCGAAGTCGCGTTACCTCGGCCCGGAAGTGCCGGAAGAGGATCTGATCTGGCAGGACCCGATCCCGCCGGTCGATCATCCGCTGGTGGACGACGCCGACGTCGCCGATCTGAAGAAGCGGATCCTGGACTCCGGCCTCACCGTTGCCGAGCTGGTGCAGACCGCCTGGGCCTCGGCCGCCACCTTCCGCGGCTCAGACAAGAGGGGCGGCGCGAACGGCGCGCGCATCCGTCTGGAGCCGCAGCGCAATTGGGAGGTGAACCAGCCCGAGCAGCTCGCCCGCGTGCTGGAGGTGCTGGAAGGGATCAAGGCCGACTTCGACGCCGCGGCCGGCGGCGGCAAGAAGGTGTCGCTGGCCGATCTCATCGTGCTCGGCGGCTCGGCCGCGATCGAGAAGGCTGCGAGGGATGCCGGCCGCGATGTCGAGGTGCCCTTCGCCCCGGGCCGTACGGACGCGTCGCAGGAGCAGACGGACGCCGACGGCTTCGCCGTGCTCGAGCCGAAGGCGGACGGCTTCCGCAATTATCTGCAGGGCGAGCATAATGTGCCCACCGAGGAGCTGCTGGTCGACCGATCGCAGCTGATGCAGCTCAGCGCGCCCGAGATGACGGTACTGGTCGGCGGCCTGCGCGTGCTCGGCGCCAACCATAATGGCTCCAGCCACGGCGTGTTCACCGACCGGCCGGGGCAGCTCACCAACGACTTCTTCGTCAACCTGCTTGACATGGGGACGGCGTGGAAGTCGGAGAGCGATAAGGAGGATGTGTTCATCGGCACCTGCCGCAGGACCGACAAGCAGAAGTGGACCGCGACGCGAGTCGACCTCGCCTTCGGCGCAAACTCGCAGTTGCGCGCGCTCGCCGAAGTCTATGCGAGCGACGACGCTGGCGAGAAGTTCGTCGACGACTTCGTCGCGGTCTGGCGCAAGGTGATGAACGCGGATCGCTTCGACCTCGCCGATCCCCGCTGCCATGCGCCGGAGGAGGCGGCATAATCCGCCCGGGGCGGTGCTATGACCCGTGCCGTTTCGCCGGATCGACGACGTCCAGCTCCGGGACGAGCTCCCGCATGATCCGGCGGAGCGCTCCGGCGAGCAGCTGAAACTCGTTTTCGCGCCGGCTCGACCGGCGCCAGATGAGCGCGATACGCCTAAACCCGTGGTCGGAGCGGAGCGGCTTGGCGTCGACATGAGTTCCCTCGAGAATGCCCGCTTCGATCGCCATCGAAGGGATGAACGTCAGGCCCAGTCCATTGTCCACCATCTGAACGAGGGTGTGCAGCGACGTCCCCATCATCGCCGCATGGGCCCTGAGATCGGGCCGGTTGCAGGCCGACAGCGCATGGTCCTTGAGGCAATGCCCGTCCTCGAGGAGAAGCATCCGGTCCTCGTCGATCTCGTCGACTTCGACCGTCGCGCCCGCGGGCGCCTCGCCGCGCGGGAAAGCGACGAACAGAGGGTCGTCGAACAACGCCGCGGAATCGACTTCGCCACAGCTGTAGGGGAGCGCCAGCAGCACGCAGTCCAGCTGGCCCCGCTGAAGCGCCTCGCAGGCGGCCTGGCTGGTCTCCTCGCGAAGGTAGAGCTTGAGCTTCGGCCATTCGCTGCGGAGGCGCGGCAACATGGCCGGGAGCAGGAAGGGCGCGATGGTGGGGATGACGCCCATCCTCAATTCCCCGTGCAGCGGCTTACCTTCCGCCCGGGCCGTTTCGGCAAGCTCTTCCGCCTGGCGAAGAGTGCGGACGGCCTTGTCGGCGATCCGCTCGCCCAGCGCAGTGAAGCGGACGACGCGGCGCGTGCGCTCGACCAGGGTGACGCCGAGCAGCGATTCCAGCTCACGCAAGCCTGCCGAGAGCGTGGATTGGGTGACGTAGCAGGCGTCCGCAGCCCTGCCGAAATGGCCGTGCTCGCGAAGCGCGACGAGATATTGAAGCTGCCTGATCGTCGGGAGATGAACAGTCATTGTGATCGAAAATTGCAATCAGGCGGATCAGTATAGATGGCGCGAACGATCAATGCCAGCAGCGCTTTAGATCTTTGCGCCTCCCTCTTTCCCCTTCGGCCGGAAAAGGGGAGGGGTGCATGGCCCTGTTGCGCGTGGTGCTCGCATTGGCCGCAATGTCCCTGTCCCCCGGCCGCTGACTGGCGTGCAGCTGGTCGAGGGAGGCATCGAAGAAGGTGCGATCACCGAGCTGCGCCGGCTCGACTTAGCCCGCGCGCGTCCGCGTGCGCCGTCGCGGTAACGGTCGCCGCCGGCGGGTCCCGATCCGGGAAAGCCGCGGCGGCGGGGTTAAACCCTAAGCGGCCACCTGCTAAAACGGCGGTGCGATGAAGTTGCCGCTCCTCCTCGCGCTGCTTTCCTGCCTCGCCCTCCAGGGCTGCGGGGAGGCGCCGGCGGCGCCCGCGCCGGCGGCCCCCGCACCGGCGGCGCCCGTACCGGCTGCGCTCGTCGCGGCGGAAGCAGTGGCAGTGCCGGTCTCGGAAGATGCCGGGATCGACGCCTTCTACGAGGTGCGCAGACGAAGGCCGCTGTGGGTCGGGAGCGGCGGCGAGCGGCGGCTGCTGGCGATGCTCGCGGGCGCTTGGGCCGACGGCTTCGATCCGCAACGCTATCGCGTGGGCGAGATCGCCGAAGCGCTCGGCGCAGGCGATC
>JALYHK010000014.1 GCA_030776605.1 Pseudomonadota bacterium | reverse complement strand
GGGCAGCGCCGGTCCGCCGCTCGTCCCGCTGGCGACGCCCGACGCGAGCGGGCGCAGCGAAGGCTGCGCCGCCATCGCCGAGGCGCTCGCCGGCGAGATGGTCGCCCGCCCGCACGCTTTCTACATCGACGTCCACAATGCCGCCTTCCCCGAAGGCGCGATCCGCGGGCAGCTGCGCGGGCAGCCGAGGCGGCTGGAACCGCCCCCCCCTCCCGCCGCGGCGCTAGAGCCGTCACTGCTCCTCGCGCTTTGCGGAACATTCGACATCGCACCGGAAGGCGGAGAGCGGCCGCAGCCGGGTCGGGAGAATGGACGAGGAGGATGCGAGCGGAAGCGAACCGCGGCGAGCCTGACAGAGATCAGCCGCATTGCGCCCGAGCGGCGATTCGCGTATCGGCGCTGCCGCAATGAAGACGACCAAACTCTACCTACGGCCGAGCAACGTCGCCCCCACAGGGTAACGGGTCGCTTCGCTGCGCCCGTCCTCAGGGTGTAGCTCAGTGGGTAGAGTGCCCGCCTTGGACGCGGGAGGTCGCCGGTTCGAATCCGGCCGCCCTGACCAATCTCCAGATCAGGAACAAGGCCATGAACAAGTTTTCCGTGCATCGGACCGGCGGCGTGCCGCTGAAGCTGTGGGACAGCCACCAGCCCTTCGAGGCGGGGGCGATGCAGCAGCTCCGCAATGTCGCCACGCTGCCGTTCGTCCACAGCCACGTTGCGGGCATGCCCGACGTCCATTGGGGCAAGGGCGCGACGGTCGGCTCGGTGATCGCGACGAAGCAGGCGATCGTGCCCGCCGCTGTCGGCGTCGACATCGGCTGCGGGGTGATGGCCGTGCGCACCTCCGCCACCGCCGAGCAGCTGCCCGACCATCTCGGGGCGATCCGCGCCGAGATCGAGCACGCGGTGCCGAAGGGTTTCGAGACCAGCCAGACCGCCAATCACGTCAAGGGCGGCTGGGCGGTGACGCCCGATGCCATTGCGCGCGTCTGGTACGAGAGGTTCGAGGAGCGCTGGCGCAGGATTCTCGCCAAGCACCCGAAGCTCGAGGGCAAGACCGGCGAGCAGCTCGGCTCGATGGGGGGCGGCAACCATTTCATCGAGGTTTGCCTCGACGAGGAGAGCCGCGTCTGGGTGATGCTGCACTCGGGCTCGCGCGGCACCGGCAACCGCATCGGCACCTATTTCATCGAGGCCGCCAAGGAGGCGATCGCGCGCGAGCAGCTCGACTTCCACCTGCCCGACAAGGATCTCGCTTTCCTGTCGGAAGGATCGCAGCTGTTCGACGACTATATAGAAGCGATGCAGTTCGCGCAGGACTATGCGATGGCGAACCGCGATCTGATGATGGGCCGCGTCCTGGAGGCGCTGCGCAAGCATCTGCCGCCGTTCAGGACCGAGAAGCAGGCGATCAACTGCCACCACAATTACGCCACTCGCGAGCGGCATTTCGGCGAGCAGCTGTGGGTCACGCGCAAGGGCGCGGTGAGCGCCGGCGAAGGCGAGCTCGGCATCATCCCCGGCTCGATGGGCACCGGCAGCTTCATCGTCGAGGGTCTCGGCAACCCTGAAAGCTTCCGCAGCTGCTCGCACGGCGCCGGGCGGCTTATGTCGCGCGCCCAGGCCAAGAAGCTGATCAGCCTGGACGACCACCGGACCGCGGTAGCCGGCATCGAGTGCCGCATCGACGAAGGCGTGCTGGACGAGAGCCCGGCGGCCTACAAGGACATCGGCGCGGTGATGGAGGCGCAGACCGACCTCGTCAGGATCAGGCACCGCCTGCGCCAAGTGGTCAACGTCAAGGGCTGAGGCGGGCCCGCTCGCCGCGGCGGGCCCTATTCCACCCATTCGAGCCCGATTTCGCGGTAGAGGCCGCGGTCCTCCTCCCAGCGCGGGTTGACCTTGACGTGGAGGAAGAGGTGGACCTTGCGCCCGAGCAGCGCCGCCAGCTCCTCGCGGGCGCGGCGGCCGATCTCCTTGATCCGGCTGCCGCCCTTGCCCAGCACGATCGCCTTCTGGGTGTCGCGCGCGACGACGATCTGCTGGTGGATCGCCACCGAGCCGTCGGGCCGCTCCTCGTAGCGCTCGGTTTCGATCGCGCTCTCATAGGGCAGCTCCTGGTGGAGCTGGTGGTAGAGCTGCCCCCGCGTGATCTCGGCGGCGAGCATTCGGTCCGTGGCGTCGGAGACCTGATCCTCCGGGAAGTGCCACGGGCCCTCCGGCATTCGGCAGGCGAGCCATTCCTTGAGGTCGACGACGCCGTCGCCGCTCGCCGCCGAGACCATGAAGGTCCGCTCGAAGCCGATTCGCCCGTTGAGCGCGGCGGAGAGCGCGAGCAGCGCCTCCTTCTTCACCAGGTCCACCTTGTTGAGGACGAGGATCTTGGGCTCGGGCCGCTCCTTCAGCCGTTCGAGCATCTCCTCGATGCGGTGCGTGAGCCCGGCCTCGGCGTCGATCACCAGCGCGATCAGGTCGGCCTCGGCGGCTCCGCCCCAGGCGGCGGCGACCATGGCCCGGTCGAGCCGCCGCTTCGGGCGGAAGATTCCAGGGGTGTCGAGCAGCAGGATCTGGCTCTCGCCCCAGAGCGCGATGCCCATGATCCGGCTCCGCGTGGTCTGCGCCTTGGCGCTGACGATCGCCACCTTCTGCCCGACCAGGGCGTTGACCAGCGTGGACTTGCCTGCATTGGGCGCCCCCACCACCGCCACGAGCCCGCAATGCGTGGTCACGAGCACCAACCAGCGTCGACAGGGCTTGGCCGTCTCACTTCAGCTTCTCCAGCAGGGCGCGGGCGGCTTCGGTCTCCGCTTCCTGCTTGGACAGGCCTTCGGCGCTCGCCGATCCGGCGCCGGCGACGTCGACCTCGACCCGGAAGCGCGGCGCGTGCTGCGGCCCGGAGCGGCTGGTGAGGCTGTAGACCGGCGGCCGGCGGTCGTTGGCCGCAGCCCATTCCTGCAGCGCCGACTTGGGGTGCGTCGGCGCCTTCTCCTGGGTCTTGACCCGCTCGCCCCAGGCGCGCCGGACGAAGGCGGCGGCAGGCTCGAGCCCGGCCTCAAGATAGACGGCGCCGAGCAGTGCCTCGATGACATCGCCGAGCACATTGTCGCTGTCGGCCGCGCCGTCGTCCCGCGCCTGCTTGCCGAGCCGCATCTGCCCGGCGATGCCGAGCTCGCGCGCGACCTCGGCGCAGGTCTCGCGCGCCACCAGCGCGTTGAGCCGCCGCGACAATTTGCCTTCCGGCTCCTCCGGGAACAGCTCGTAGAGCCACTCGGCGATGATCAGGCCGAGCACGCGGTCCCCGAGGAACTCCAGCCGCTCGTAATGCGCCTCGCCGCGGCTGGCGTGGGTGAGGGCGCGCTCGAACAGGGCTGCGTCCCCCGGCCGGTGGCCGAGGGTCCGCTCGGCCCAGTCGGCGAGGCTCTCCATCAGAAGGTTCGCCCGATCCGGTCCCAGCGCGCGGCGCTGAACCAGGTCCAGGGCTTGAGCCAACGCGCCGAGCCGTCGGTCGAGAAGAAGGTGATGAGCGCACGGCCGAGGATATGGTCGGCCGGCAGCATGCCGACGCCGCCTTCCTCGACGGCGTAGCGGCTGTCCTGGCTGTCGTCGCGGTTGTCGCCCATCACGAAGACATGCCCTTCAGGCACCTGGAACAGCTCGGTGTCGTCGGCGGGCGCGTCGGAGATTTGGTCCAGCACCTCATAGCTGCGGCCGCCGGGCAGCGTCTCGCGATAGCGGGCGTAGGCGCACAGCCGGGTCCCGTCCTCGGCCGGGACGACGCGGGCCGCGTCCTCCCCCACCATTCGGCAGGGGCTGTTGGGGCTGATCGGCATCAGATAGTCGCCGATCCGGTGCCGCTGGACGGGCTGCCCGTTGAGGAAGATCTGGCCGCCGCGCACCTGCACCGTGTCGCCGGGAAGGCCGATGACGCGTTTCACATAATCCTCGTTCTCGGGGCCGGGATAGCGGAAGACGATGACGTCGCCGCGCTCGGGCAGGCTCCCCAGCACCCGCCCCTCGAAGCCGGCGATCCCGAACGGGAGAGAGTAGCGCGAATAGCCGTAGGGCCATTTGGCGACGAACAGATAGTCGCCGATCATCAGCCGCGGCAGCATCGATCCCGAGGGGATGCTGAACGGCGCGACGACGAACGTCCTCAGCACCAAGGCGGCGAGGAAGACGATCAGCAGAAAGCGGATCGTGTCCCAGAGCCCCTCGTTTTTCGTTGCGGGTTGCGGGGAGAGCTCGGCGGCAGCCTCCGCAGCGGCCTCGGCGCCGGCGGGGTCTGGCGTTGCTTCGGGGCCGCTCTCGCTCTCCATCGCGCCGCTTTCGCTTGGCGGGCGGGCGGCGGTCAAGCAGCTATGCAGCCGCGCCCGAGCCTCCTAGAGAGGCGCGCGAGAGGAGGCGACCGATGGAAGAGGCGTGGGCGGCGGTGGAGGCGGCGGAGACGGCGAGCCTTTCCGGCCTGTTCCACGCCGAGCCGGACCGCCTCGTCCGGCTGACCGTGGACGAGGCCGGCATCCGCTTCGATTTTTCGAAGACCCATCTCAGCGGCGGCCTGCTTGCCGCGTTCGAGCGGCTCGCCGAAGCCGCGGATCTGGCGGGTCGGCGCGAGGTTCTGTTCGCGGGTGAGGTCGTCAATCCCACCGAAGGGCGTGCCGCCGAGCACAGCGCCGAGCGCGGCCAGGGCGCGCCCGAGAGCGTCGCGCGCGCCAACGCTCTCCGCGCCCGCATGCGCGCTCTGATCGACGCGATCGAGGCCGAGGCCTTCGGGCCGGTGCGCCACATCCTTCACATCGGCATCGGCGGATCGGCGCTCGGGCCGGACTTCCTGATCGACGCTCTCGGGCGCGGCGTCGGACGCTACGAAACGGCGATCGTCTCCAACGTCGACGGCGCCGCGCTCGAGCAGGCGGTCGCCGGCTTCGATCCCGCTGCGACGCTGCTGGTGATCGCCTCCAAGACCTTCACCACGCTCGAGACGATGCTCAACGCGCGCTCGGCGATGGACTGGCTGCGGGAAGGGGGCGTCGCCGACCCCTACGGCCGCATCGTCGCGCTCACCGCCAGCCCGGAGCGGGCGGTCGAGTTCGGGGTCGACGAGACCCGCATCCTGCCGTTCGCCGAGAGCGTCGGCGGCCGCTACTCGCTCTGGTCGTCGATCGGCTTTCCCGCCGCGCTCGCGCTCGGCTGGGACGCGTTCGAGACCCTGCTCGAAGGCGCGGCGTCGATGGATCGCCACTTCCGCCTCGCGCCGCTTGCCGCCAACGCGCCCGCCCTCGCCGCCTTCGCCGACCGCTATTATGCGAGCGTCCGCGGCGCCGAGACCCGCGCGGTCTTCGCCTATGACGAACGGCTGCGGCTGCTCCCCCCCTACCTCCAGCAGCTCGAGATGGAATCGAACGGCAAGTCGGTGCGGCTCGACGGCTCGCCGGTCGGTCGCGCGACGGCGGCGGTCACCTGGGGGGGCGTCGGTACCGACGCGCAGCATGCCGTCTTCCAGCTCCTCCACCAGGGCACCCACCTCGTCCCGGTCGAGTTCGTCGCCAGCGTCGAGCCCGGCCACGCCCTCGACGAGGAGCATCACCGCCAGCTGCTGATCAACTGCTTCGCCCAAGGCGCGGCCCTGATGGCGGGGCGCGCCTCGGACGACCCGCACCGCAACTATCCCGGCGACCGCCCCTCGACGATGATCCTGCTCGACCGCGTCGATCCGGCCATCCTCGGTGCGCTGATCGCCTTCTACGAGCACCGCACCTTCGCCAATGCGGTGCTGCTCGGCATCAATCCGTTCGACCAATATGGCGTCGAGCTCGGCAAGGAGATGGCCAAGGCGATCGATGCGGGCGAAGAGCTGGAGTTCGACGCATCGACCCGGGCGCTGATCGAGCGCGCGCTGCCCGGATGACCGAGAAAGGCGGGAGCATGGCGAAATACGACTACGACCTGTTCGTCATCGGTGCCGGCTCGGGCGGGGTGCGGGCCGCGCGGGTGTCGGCGGCGCACGGCGCGAAGGTCGCGATCGCCGAGGAGCACAAGGTCGGCGGGACCTGCGTCATCCGTGGCTGCGTGCCCAAGAAACTGCTCGTCTACGGCGCCCATTTCGCCGAGGACATCGCCGACGCGCGCCGCTTCGGCTGGGAGGTGCCCGACTGCCGCTTCAACTGGGAGACGCTGCGCGACAACGTCCTCGCCGAGGTCGCGCGGCTCGAGGGCGCCTATACGGAGACGCTCGAGACTCACGGCGTCGAGATCGTCCACGAGCGGGCCGTGGTCGAAGGGCCGCACCAGGTGCGGCTCGCCGGCGGCCGCAGCGTCACGGCGGGGATCATCCTGATCGCTACCGGGGCGCGGCCGGTGGTGCCGGACTGCCCCGGCGCGGAGCACGGCATCACCTCGAACGAAGTCTTCCACCTTCCCGAGCTGCCGCGGCGGATCGTCATCGCCGGCGCGGGCTATATCGCCAACGAGTTCGCCGGCATCTTCCATCAGTTCGGCAGCCAGGTGACGCTGGTCAACCGCACCGACGTCATCCTCCGCCACTATGACGAGACGATCCGCGACCGTCTCCTCACCATCTCGATGATGAAAGGCATCGAGTTCAAGTTCCACGCCGCCTTCCAGAAGGTCGAGAAGAACGAGGACAAGCGGCTGCGTGTCCACATGACCGGCTGCGACCCGGTCGAGGCGGACATCCTGCTGTTCGCGATCGGTCGGCGCCCCAACACCGAGGAGCTCGGCCTAGAGAGCGCCGGCGTCGAGATCGACCGCAAGGGCGCGGTCGCGGTCGACGCCGACAGCAAGTCGAGCTGCGACAGCATCTATGCGGTGGGCGACGTCACCAACCGCGTCCAGCTGACGCCGGTCGCGATCCGCGAAGGCCAGGCGTTCGCCGACAGCCTGTTCGGCAACAAGCCGACCCGCGTCGATTATTCCTCCATCCCCTCCGCCGTGTTCAGCCACCCGCCGCTCGCCGGCGTCGGCATGACCGAGGGGGAGGCGCGCAACCGCCTCGGTTCGGTCAAGACCTACCAGTCGGACTTCCGGGCGATGAAGAACGTCCTTGCCGGCCGCAACGAGCGGGCGCTCTACAAGCTGGTGGTCGACGGCGAGACCGACGAGGTGGTCGGCATCCACATGATCGGCCCCGACGCCCCGGAAATCCTCCAGGCCGCGGCGATCGCGGTGAACGCCAAGCTCAAGAAGGAGCATTTCGATGCGGTCGTCGCCCTCCACCCGACCATGGCCGAAGAGCTGGTGCTGATGCGCTGACGCCGCTCGGCCGGTGAAGGGATTCCGCCGCTAGCGGAGCAGCCGTTCGATCAGCTCGACGCCGCGCTCGAGCGCGCGGCGCTCGCTGTCGGCGAGGCGCGAGAGCCGCTCGGCGATCAGGGCGACGCGGCGGCGGCGGCCCTCGTCGAGCAGCGCCCGTCCCTCATCGGTCGCGGCGATGCGCACCATCCGCCGGTCTTGTGGATCGGGATCGCGGGTGACGAGGCCGGCGGCGGCCAGACCATCGACGATCCGGCTCATGGTCGGCGCCCGCACCTGCTCCTCGGCGGCGAGCTCGGCGAGCGACAGCGGTCCGGCGAAGACGATGACGGACAGGGCCGAGAGGCGCGGCGCGCTCAGTCCGCTGTCGCGGTCGTGGCGGCGGACCATTCGCAGCAGCCGGATCGCCGCCGCGTGCAGCCGCCCCGCCACCTCCTCCGACCGCCGGTCCGGCACCTCACTCCGATCACTTAGTTGCACTAACGATTGCCTGAAGCTAATATTTAGCCGTGAATCGGCACCCGGATCAAGGAGCAAGGGATGACCGCAGCCTCGCCCAAAAGCATCGCGCAGATCGCGATCGCCGTGCGCGACCTGGAGCGCGCGAAGAGCTTCTATCGCGACACCCTCGGGCTAGAATGGATCGCCGACGCGCCGCCGGGCCTCTCCTTCTTCCGTTGCGGCGAGGTGCGGCTGATGCTCAGCCGAGCGGAGGGGCCGGAGACGTCGGGAAATTCCATCCTCTACTATGCCGTCGAGGACGCCGCGGCGGCGCACGCGGCGCTCGCCGCCGCCGGCGTCTCCTTCGAGCAGGCGCCGCACGTCGTCGGCAGGCTCGGCGAGGTCGAGGTCACCCTCGCGGTCTGCCGCGACAGCGAAGGCAATCTCCTCGGGCTGATGAGCGAGCGCAGTGCCGGCGGCTGACGCGGCGTGCCACGCGCGGCGGTCCGTGCCGAAGGGGAAATGCTGCAGCCATGCTGCGCAGCATGAACGCCGGCCTTCAGGCCCGTTCAGCACTTCTAAACGCTCTGTGGATAAACCTACGTTAGAACTTGCGTCGCGATTCCCGGAGGGCGTAAAAGCCTGCCCGGGGGACGGGAGGGGTGATCATGAGTAGGATGGTCAAGGAGTTCATCGAGATCAGGGACGTCACGTCCCTGGACCAGCTGATCGAGCGGCTGAACCAGGTCCGGGCGACGCTGCCCCCGGCGGCCGAAGCGGAAGTCAAGATGCGCGGCGACGATGTGTTCGGACGCCAGATCTGCATCTCCTACATGCGGCCGCAGACCGATGAGGAGGCGCAATGCGACGCTCGCTACGCCACCGCCTATCGCGAGTCGCGTGAGCGCGAGCTGCAGCGCCTGCAGGAAGAGCTCGGCGTCGTCTGCCGCGCGGCTCGGTCGGGGGGGCGCGGGCTGCGCATCGTCGCCTGACCCTCACCGCACCCAGCGCATCCAGACAGTAAGCGCGGCAAGCGTCGCCGTCACCCAAGCGGCGATGAACAGGGTGACGCCGAGCGGCACGCCCGCCGGCGCTGCGCCGCCGCCGTAGCCGATGATATCCTCATAGCCGAACCAGCTCGCCACCAACAGGACCGCGACGGTCGCCGCGTAGGCGGCGAGGATCGCGCCGCGGTAGCCGCTGTCGTGCGCCCGTTCCTGGCGCTTGGCCTGGAGATAGGCCCCGCTGAGGCAGAGGCCCGACAGGCCGAGCCCGAACAGGAACCAGGGCACCTTGCTCCACAAGCCTGCGAAGTTGCCGAAATGCAGCGGGTCGGCGGTCTCGATCCAGCGCTCGTAGAGGCCGAGCTCGCCGGCACGCTGCACGCGCAGCACCTCCCCGCTGCGCGAGTCGAGCCACACGCGCGCCGCGCGGTCCCGGACCAACCACGCGCCGTCCTGGCCGTGGACCTCGAACAGCCCGTCCTCGTAGCTGTCGAGGATCACCGCGTTGACGCTGAGCTGCGGATAGGCGCGTTGCGCCCGCGCGACGAGCTCCCCGACGGGGAGCGGCTTGGCCCCCGCGGCGCCGGCGGCCTTGGGCGGGTCGGGCGGTGGCGGCAGCTGCCGCTCGACGAGATACCAAAGGCCGGTGAGGCCGATGACGAGCAGGAACCACAGGCTCCACACTCCGGTGAGCTTGTGCGCATCGCTCCAGAACACGCGCCAGCCCTTGCGCCAGTCGAGCTTCAGAAAGCCGCGCCAGAAGCGGCGGTAGAAGACGAGGCTGGTGACCAGCAGCGCGAGCAGCGGAATCGAGAGCAAGCCGACGATCAAGTCGCCGAGCGGCGTTCCGAAGACCGGCCAGGCCTCGATGAACAGCGCCATGTGGAAGCTGCGGAAGAAGCGCTGGACGCCGAACAGCGAACGCACGTCGATGATCGCGCCGGTCGCGGGATCGGCGTGGATGCGGTGGGTGACGCCTTCCTCGTCCATCGCCCAGGCCTCGACGGTGGTGCCGGGGCCGTGGGTGGCGCTGATCTGCATCAGCCACCAGTCCGGCCGCTCGGCGCGGATGGCGGCGTCGATTTCGCCCCAAGCGATCCGCGGCTGCGGCGCGCCCGCCTCGAGGCCCGGATCGAGCAGCAGGTCGAGCTCGCGGCTGAACACCGCCACCGTGCCGGACCAGCAGACGATGAACAGTAGCAGCCCCGTCGTCAGTCCGGTCCAGCTGTGCCATCGAAACCAGGCGCGGCGCGCCGTCATGCTACCATTCGGCGAAGCTGCCGTCGGCGGTGCGGAAGATCGGGTTGCGCCAGCGGTGGCGGTCGCGGTCGGCCTCGCGCACCGCCGCCTCGTCGATCGCGACGCCAAGTCCCGGCCCCTCGGGGATGGCGATATAGCCCCCCGCGGGGTCGAGCACCGCCTTGTCGGTGCAGAAGCTGAACAGGTCCGCCCCGACATTGTAATGGATGCCGAGCGACATCTCCTGGATGGCGTGGTTCGGGGTGCAGGCGGCGAGCTGCAGGCAGGCGGCGAGGGCGAGCGGGCCGAGCGGGCAGTGCGGCGCCACGGCCACGTCATAGGCCTCCGCCATCGCCGCGATCTTGCGCGCCTCGAGGATGCCGCCGCAGTGGCTGAGGTCCGGCTGGATGATGTCGACCGCGCCGGCGGCGAGGAAGCGTTTGAAGTCCCAGCGGGAGTGGAGCCGCTCGCCGAGCGCGATCGGAGTCGAGACCAGCGCAGCGATATCGGCGAGGCCTTCCAGATTCTCCGACAGCAGCGGCTCCTCGATGAACAGCAGGCCGAGCGGCTCGAGGAGCTTGGCGAGCTGCTTGGCGAGCGGCCGGTGGACCCGGCCGTGGAAGTCGAGCCCCACGTCGATGCCGGCGCCTTGCGCCGCCTCGACCCGCGCCACCACCTCGCCGAACAGCCGCGGCGTCCCGATCCAGTCGAGCTCGGCGGTGGCATTCATCTTCACCGCCGAGAAGCCCTGCGCCCGGCGGGCGGCGGCGGCCTCGGCGACCTCGCCGGGGCGGTCGCCGCCGATCCAGGCATAAGCGCGGACCCGGTCGCGCACGCGGCCGCCGAGCATCTCCCACACGGGCAGCCCGAGGGCGCGGCCCTTGAGGTCCCACAGCGCCTGCTCGAGCCCCGCGAGCGCCGACATCAGCACCGGACCGCCGCGGTAGAAGCCGCCGCGGTAGCCGAGCTGGAACGCCTCCTCGATCCGGAACGGGTCGGCGTCGATGAAGCGGTCGCGCAGCGCCTCGAAGGCGCCGTCGACCGCCTCGGCCCAGCCCTCGAGGCTCGCCTCGCCCCAGCCGACCGCGCCCTCGTCGCTCTCGACGCGCACGAACAGCCAGCGCGGCGGCACGTGGAAGGTCTCGATGCGGGCGATCCTCATCTCATTGCCCCGCCTCGAGGTCCGGCGCGATCGGGCGCCCCGCCGCATCCCGTCCCGAGGGCGCCGCGTCGATCTTGATCGGCACGGTGAGGCAGACGCTCGAGGCGGGAAGCACGTTGCGCCAATCGGCGATCAGCTGCTTGTAGGCGCGGCCGACCCTCCTGATGTTGCGGTCGAGGTCGTAGAGACCGAGCGGGTTGACGGTGCCGTTCTGCTCCCGCAGCGCCGTGTCCCAGTCGATCTGGTCCGTGAGCGAATACCAGGTGAAGCCGACGGTCGGGATGCCGATGTTCCTCACCCTCAGCACGTTGGCCCATTCCTTCCACAGCCACTTAACCGCCTCGTCGCCGCGAGGCCCCTCCCAGAGGTTGGTCTCGGTGTGCATCACCGGGACGTGGTAGCGCTCGTAATATTGCCGGGTGATCTCGGAATAGCCGAACACCTCGCCCGCCGCCACGGTGCGGCCGTCGGCGAAGACGCGATGCTCGTTGAGCATGTAATAGTCGTTGCCGAGGATGCAGTGCTGCTTCAGCCGGTGCTCGAGGAAGAAATGATACTCCTCGCGCGTCATGCCGTGATCCAGGAGGAATTCGTATATCTCGCTGTCGACGCGGCGGCCGTAGTTGAGGTCTAGCGTTACGAAGCGCATCGAGTTCAGCACCTCCGCCTTGTGGATCGCGGCGGGGCTGTCGGCGTGATAATATTCGGAGCTCTCGCTCTGCACGAAGATGGCGTCGTGGCGCCGCTTCAGGATCTCGATCATCGCCAGCACATTGGCTTTGACGATATGCTTGATCGCGGTCACGAACGAGCGGTTGTCATGCGCCTGTTCGTTCCACCAGCCGTATCTCGCCGAGAAGACCGCGCAGATGAACATCTCGTTGACCGGGGTGTAGAGCTGCACCCAGGGGAAGCGCTCGGCGAAGTCGCCGGCGTAGTCGGCGAACAGCTGCGGGAAGTCCGGATTTTGGAAATTGCCGATCCAGTCCGGCACGCCGAAGTGGCACAGGTCGACGATGGGCGTGATTTCGCGGCGCCTGAGCTCGGCGAACGTCTCATCGGCGAACGACCAATCGTACCTGCCGGGGCCCAGGAA
>JALYHK010000013.1 GCA_030776605.1 Pseudomonadota bacterium | reverse complement strand
CGACGCGCTCGAGGCCTTGCTCGCCGCGCCCGAGCCGCTGGTCGACCGGCTGTGGCGCCTCGAGCTCGAGGCCGAGCCGCTCGCCACGCCGGAGCAGAAGGCCGGCCTCAGGCGGCGGCTGCTCGACCATGCCGCGGCAATCGCCGACCCGGACGTGCGCGACCAATATCGCGGTGAGCTGCTCCGCCGCTTCGCGGAGCTCACCCGCGCGCCGGAGCGGCCGTGGCGCCCCGGCAGGCCGGGCCGGTTCGTCCCGCAGCGGCCGGTGTCGGCGGGGGCAAAAGCGGTGGCGAGCGCCGGGCTCGACCCGCGCACCCTCCATGCCGTGCTCGTCGGCCTTCTCAACCACCCGGAAGCGATCGGCGACCATGCCGAAGCGATCGCGGCGCTGCCGATAGCCGAGCCCGAGGCGGCGCGGCTGCGCGACGCCCTGCTCGACGCCGCCGCGTCCCATGCGGCGCTTGATCGGGAGCGGCTCGACACCATATTGGCCGCAAGTGGCGAGGCGCATCCGGCGGAGAGGCTGCGCCGGACGCGAGGACTGGCCTTTTCCTTCACTCGCCGAGATGCCGACCCGGAACGTGCCGTTCGCGACCTCGTTCTGGTGATCGACACTTTGGCGGCCCAGCCGGGGATCGAGGCGGCGCTGGCCGCCGCGACGGCGCGGCTGAAGGAGGAGGGCGACGAAGCCGCCTTCCAGGAGCAGCAGAGGCTCCGGTCGGCACGGGACGAGGCGGAACGGAGGCTCGCCGCGCTCGCCGAGAGCGAAGCGGCCCTGAAGACGGAACAAGGCGTTTAGATGGCGAAGACCAACCCGGCCGAGGGCGAAGACAAGTCCGAGAACGGCGACGCGCCGCTCATCGACCTTAACGAGGCCCAGCTGAAGAAGCTGATCAGCCGCGCCAGGAAGCGCGGCTACATCACCTACGGCGAGCTCAACGATGCGCTGCCGCAGGACCAGATGTCCTCCGAGCAGATCGAGGACGTGATGTCGGCGTTGTCGGAGATGGGCGTCAACATCGTCGAGAACGAGGAGGCCGACGAGGACGAGCCGGAAGCGGCCGAGGCCGAGCTCGAGGGCGGCGGCGACGAGGGCGAGGCCGGCGAGGGCGAGCGCTTCGTCGTCGAGAAGAAGAAGGAGACGGTCGACCGCACCGACGATCCGGTGCGCATGTACCTGCGCGAGATGGGCGCGGTCGAGCTGCTCAGCCGCGAGGGCGAGATCGCCATCGCCAAGCGCATCGAGGCCGGCCGCGACACGATGATCTGGGGCCTTTGCGAAAGCCCGATCACCTTCAACGCGATCATCGAATGGTCGAACGCGCTCAACGACGGCCAGATGCAGCTGAGGGAGATCCTCGACCTCGAGGCGATGCTTTCGAAGGGCCCGACTCCCGAGCAGGTCGAGAGCGCCGAGGAGGACGACGACACCATCTCCGAGAGCACCGCCGGCCCCTCGTTCAAGGAAGAGGAGGAGGTCGAGGAGGCGCCGCCCGAGGAGGACGAGGACGAGGAGAGCCTGGTCGAGCGCCGCGCCCCGCGCCCGGTCGACGAGGACGACGAGGACAACACCCTCAGCCTCGCCCAAATGGAGGAGGCGCTGAAGCCCGGCGCGCTCGAGAAGTTCGCCCGCATCACCGGCCTCTACAAGCGCTTCGCCAAGCTCCAGGCGGCGCGGATGGAGGCGATGAGCGCCGGCCGCGAATTCCCCCGCGCCGAGGAGAACAAATATCAGAAGCTGAGGGAGCAGCTCACCGCCGAGGTGGAGAGCGTCCAGTTCCACCAGCAGAAAATCGAATATCTCGTCGACCAGCTCTACAGCTACAACCGCCGCCTCACCGCCCTGGGCGGGCAGATGCTGCGCCTCGCCGAGCGCCACAAGGTGCCGCGCCGCTCCTTCCTCGAGGCCTATATGGGCCACGAGCTCGATGAGGGCTGGTCGGAGCGCGTCTGCGGCACCGACAAGCGCTGGAGCGCCTTCTGCAGCGACGAGGCGGAGGCGATCGAGCGCATCCGCTCCGAGATCGCCGAGATCGCCGCCTCGACCGGCATGAGCCTCGCCGAGTTCCGCCGCATCGTCAATCAGGTCCAGAAGGGCGAGCGCGAGGCCAGGATCGCCAAGAAGGAGATGGTCGAGGCCAACTTGAGGCTCGTCATCTCGATCGCCAAGAAATACACCAACCGCGGCCTCCAGTTCCTCGACCTCATCCAGGAAGGAAACATCGGCCTGATGAAGGCGGTCGATAAGTTCGAGTACCGCCGCGGCTACAAATTCTCGACCTACGCCACCTGGTGGATCCGGCAGGCGATCACGCGCAGCATCGCCGACCAGGCGCGCACCATCCGCATCCCGGTCCACATGATCGAGACGATCAACAAGCTGGTCCGCACCTCCCGCCAAATCCTCCACGAGATCGGCCGCGAGCCGACCCCCGAGGAGCTCGCCGAGCGCCTCTCGATGCCGCTCGAGAAGGTCCGCAAGGTGATGAAGATCGCCAAGGAGCCGATCAGCCTCGAGACCCCGATCGGCGACGAGGAGGATTCACACCTCGGCGACTTCATCGAGGACAAGAATGCGGTGATCCCGGTCGACGCCGCGATCCAGGCGAATTTGAAGGAGACGGTCACCCGCGTGCTGGCATCCCTCACCCCGCGCGAGGAGCGCGTCCTACGCATGCGATTCGGCATCGGCATGAACACCGACCACACGCTCGAGGAGGTGGGGCAGCAGTTCTCGGTGACGCGGGAGCGCATCCGGCAGATCGAGGCTAAGGCGCTGAGGAAGCTGAAGCACCCATCGAGGTCGCGGAAAATGCGGTCCTTCCTCGACCAGTGATGCGCGGGCCGCTCCGTCTGGTCGCGGTCGCCGTCGCCGTCGCGGCGGCCACCGGCGCGGCGGCGCAAGTGCTGATCCAGCCCGACGCGGCCATGGTAGCGATGTTCGACCGGATGGCGCGCGACAATCTCACCCTGGCGCGCCTTCCCGACGGCACCAACGTCCCGCCCGAGACGGCGGAGGAGCGGGCGCAGCCGATCGTCCCGCCCGCGCTCACCGAGCAGACGGTCAGGCGCGGCTTTCTGTCTGGCGAGATGCAGGCCTGCGGCCTCGACCCGATGCAAAGCTTCCTCCCCTACATGGCCGCCCTTCGCGCGAGCGGCCACTATTCGGACCGTCAGCTCGCTTATGTCGGCCTGCTGCATGGGCTCGGGCAGGGCTTTGCCCATTCCGAGCTGTCGAAGGCGGTGCGGTCCTGCTCGCGCGGGATCCTCCGCCGCCTGCAGAGAACAGCGAGCAGGCAGCCGATCCTCACGCCGTGACGTTCTTCGTAGATCGATCTGACGCGCTGCGGAAGCTGAAGCATCCGTCCCGCAGCCGGAAGATGCGATCGTTCCTCGACCAATAAGATGAACGGGCCGAGCTGGACCTGCCTGGGCGAGGGGCCGGCGCACCCGGCCGACCTCGAGGAGATCGAGCCGATCCTCGAGACGGGCAGCACCCTGATCGCCGTCCAGCGCTGCCGCATTTGCGGCCAGCTCTACCGCTGGCTGCATTACGAGCTGAACGACTGGTCCGGCTCCGGCGATTATTGCGCCGAGACCACGATCTGGACGGTGCTGGAGCCGGACGAAGTGGACAGCGTCCGCCGCGACCCGAACTATTCGCCCCGCAGCGGCCGCGAACACCGCCACGACACCGGCTGGAGACGCGAGGGGGCATAAAGGTGCAGGAGGTGCCGTCGGTGCTGGACGGCCTCCCGCGAAGACGCAAGGACGAAGGAGCGCGGTCACGGAAAGGGACCGCGAGGAGTCGCCAAGAGCAGCGGAAGCGGCGTGCCGGATCGAAGCTGCCGGGCGCCGCGGATGGTGTTGACTAAGGGCGCGGGATGCGCCCTTCGGCTGTCTGCCTGCGGGAGCCGCTCAGGACAGGCTTTTACATCGGCATGAACACCGACCACACGCTCGAGGAGGTGGGGCAGCAGTTTTCCGTCACGCGCGAGCGGATCCGGCAGATTGAAGCGAAGGGGCTGAGGAAGCTGTTGCAGGTTCTCATTTAGGGCAGAGCAGGGCCTAAGCACGCGTAGCGGTGGGTGGGCTTGGTTTGAAAATCTCCGCAAGGGCTGTATCGTCCTTCTATGGACACACAACCGCTTGAAACTGAGCCCGACGATCAGGTCGCGTCGCAGGACGAATAGGAAATCGCCCTAGCTGAGGGCATCGAGGACGAAACCTTGCTCGAGGAGCCTGGTGTTCGCCGGTTCTCGATCACGAGCTACGGCGCGGATTATACTGTAGATTCACTCGTAAAACGTATGCGTGCGGGGGCGTTTCTGTGGCTACGTCGAACGCTGCATGGAAGTAATTGTCTTAGATCGGCTTCGGGGCCGCGCCCATCCCCGCGTTCTCGAGTTTATCAAGTCGTATTTTAAATATGGAACTAATTTTAAGTGTCCGGCGATCAAAGAACTTCTGGAGCGGTTTGACACAGGTTGGGCGAGGCGCTTCCAAGATTTTGTGGGACTTAAACGATGACGTACGCGAGGGTATCGCTTCGGCATATTCTATTAGGAATCCAGCGGCGCATGGCAACCCGCCGAACATTTGGATCCGCGCGATGGCAGATCCTTTTCGAGCTAGCAAAAAAATTGGTGCAGGGTGTGATCGACGCAACCGCCTGACATGCTTAGGCTCCGGCTGGCGGTCGATCCAGGCGTCGAGCTTCGCTTCCAGCTCGGGAGGCATGCGGACGCCGCGCATCGGGTGACGGCCGGTGGCCGGGCGGCTGCCGGCGCTACAGCCGTAAGTGAAAACGGTTTGGATTGGCCAAGCCCTTCCGCTTAAGAAAGACAGACACTCCGCACCCGGGGAACATCCGAGCCGAACATGGAAGAAGCACAACCCGCATCGAAGAAATCCGTCCGCAGGCGCGCCGAGGAGATCAAGCCGTTCCGCTGCAAGAATCTCATCGCCGTGCTCGAGAACCCTACCGACATGAAGAACATCGGAACGGTGATCCGCAACGTGAACGCGCTCGGCGTCGAGAAGGTCTATGTCGTCGATCCGCGGCATGCGCTGCCCGACGACTGGCAGGACCTGCGCGAGCAACGGGCGGTCTCCAAGACGTCCGTCTCCGCGGTCAAGTGGACGTTCGTGAAGCGGTTCGATAGCACCGACGACTGCTTCGACCATCTTGAGAAGAACGGGTTCAAATCGATCGTCACCTCGCCCGCACGTCAAAGGCAAGAGCTGCATCTTCCTCCACGAAGGGGATTTCACTCGTCACCACAAGCTCGCCGTCTGGTTCGGCAGCGAGGCGAGCGGCATCAGCGATCGTGCCGTCGAAAGAAGCGAGATGTGCGTCAGCATCCCGATGTTCGGCATGATCGAAAGCCTCAACCTCGGGACCAGCTCGGGCATCGTCTTGTACGAAGTGGCAAAGCAGCGGCGCGAATATCAAAGCAGGTACAGGTTGCGCAGGCGGCGGGGCGAGCGCCCGGAGCCGCTGCCGACGGTGATCGTGCCTCAGGCCTAGCCAGGGCTGCGTAGACCGATTTGTGACGGGACCCCCTCCACCGCACTTCGTGCGGTCCCCCTCCCCGTCCCGGGGAGGATCTTAAAAGCCCCTCACCCCGCGGTTCCGCCCGCTCCTTCACCAGCATCAGCTCCGTCAACCGCACACCTCGCATTGGCCCGATCCGGGCTCACCCCCGGCCCCTCACAATCCTTGCCCGCGATCATGCCGCAGAGCTCGGCTTCGACCTCGGGGAAGCGGCCGTGGAGGAGGACCATGCCGGCGATGATAAGGGCTTGCCGCCGATCCCGAACCTGATAGCTTCGCCTTGTTTTCACGCGCAAAAGGGGGGCGGAGATGCGGTACGGCTTGGCTTGGGCGGCGAGCGCCCTGATTGCGGCGGCACCAGCGGTTGCGGCGGCGCAGGCGGCGGACATCAGCGGGCATTGGGAAACCACCTACGGACCGCTCGTCTTCACCGTCACCGACATTCGCGACGCCCAGGGCAATGTCACCGGCAAGGCGGCCGAAGCGCCCTATCGCTCGGAAGGCGGCACGGTCGCCGGCGAGCTCCGCGGCTCGAACCTCGACGGCTATTGGCACGAGCCCCATTCCTCCGAGCGCTGTGCCACCGAGCGCCGCGGCACCTTCTACTGGGGCCGCATCCGCTTCACCTTCAACCCGGCCGCCGACGCCTATGAGGGCGTCTGGGGCTATTGCGACGAAACCCCGGAACGCGGCTGGACCGGGACCCGCGGATGAAGGGGCCTTCGTCGAGAAGGTCGGGCAGCAGTTCTCCGTAACGAGGGAGCGGGTCCGCCAGATCGAGGCGAAGGCGCTGCGGGAGCTGAAGCATCCGAGCCGGAGCCGGAAGATACGGTCGTTCCTCGATCAGTGACGCTTCTCCCTCTCCCCTGGAGAGGCCGGCCCGCTACCGCAGCACGCCGCGTCTGCGCATCATGAGCGCATAGACGAGGAGCGCGGTCGCCACCGCCCAGATGGCGGCGTGGAAGGCGAGCATGGTGGCCGAATCCATGTGGCCCGACGGCATCGGCGCGGTCAGCTGGTAGACGGTGTTGACCGCGAGGCCCGCGAGCGAGAGGGCGAAGGCGGTCGCCGCATGGCGGCTGCGCGCCAGCAGCAGCAGCGAGCCCAGCAGCGCGCCCCACACGCCGAACGCCCAGGAGGCGTGGGCGACGAGCGGCGCGCTCGCGATCCAGGCGACCTGGTCGGGCGTCATCTGCGCCATCCACGACGGGTTGCGCAGCTGCGTCATCGTGTAATCGAACGCGCCGAAGCCGTTCCACAGCGCCGAAAGCACGCCCACCACCCACAGATGCACCGGTGTCCCCACCGATCCGTCCATGCTCGCCTCCCCTGTTGACCCCTGTTCTACCCAAGTCGGAGCGGCCGAGCGTCTCACCTCGCCGGCAAGTTGGCAAGTTCAGGCACGCTGCCCCCCTACACGAAGCCGCTTGCCAGCTACGGTCGCATCGGCGACGATAAGCCGTCACGACGGCGAGCAAGATCATGGCCGACGCCCCGCACCCGCTTCCGATCGCTGCCGCTCGCGGCGGCTGGCGCCGATGCTGGTCTTTTTCATGGCCTGGGTGCTGTTCGCCGAGCTGGTCATCGATCGCTACGGCCTGGACGAGCACCTCCCCTTCTACCGGGTCGGCGACGTCTGCCCCTACGAGCTGGTTGTGCTGGCGATCCTCGGCTTCGCCTGGTGGCGCGCGCACCGGCGGGAGGGTTGAGGCTGTCGGCCTCGTCGGCGCGGGCCCGGCCTAGGGGTGCGGGGACCTGCGCGGCTCCGGCCGCGGGGGCCGGAGAGAGCGCGGGCCGCTAGATGTCGAAATCGGTGATCCGGCCGTCGCTGCGGAAGCTGCACTGGAAGTTGCGGTTGCCGTGGTTCGTGGAGACGACGCCGTAGACGCGAAGCGTGTCGCGGCTCTGCTGGCGGACGTCCTGGATCGAGACCCGGCCATATTGCGAGGCGTGGCGGCCGCAGGCGTCGACCGCGGCCTGCTGGAAGTCGCTCGAGCCGCGATGGTCGCGGCTGCCGCCGAGGACTTGGCCGAGCACCGCCTCGAGCGGGCTGGTCGCGCAGCCGCCGAGCGCCAGCGCGCCGAGGAGGAAAAGGGCTGAAGAGGATCTGCGCATCGGGCTGCTCCGTGGTTCGTACCCGCCCGGCCGCTCTTTTCGGTGAGGTGCGGGATCAACCTTCGGCGGCGATGCTATGTTCCGGCGGCGCGGGCGCGGCCTTCGCGGCTGGCGTGAGACGGCTCTGATATTCGCTCTCGCTTGCCCTCTGGCGCGCGCTCCGCTACAGCGCGGCCGTTCGGCGGGCCTAAGTGCCTGCGGAGGCTCTAGGAAGCGCGCGGGGACAGAGGCAAGGACGCCCGCCCCGACGCGCTCTTTTCGTTGTCCCCCCTCTCCCGTTCGGGGAGAGGGACAGACCGCGAAGCGGTCAGGGTGAGGGCACGAGCCCCGCGGAAGCCTGGAAACCGGGACAGCCAGGCTGTCCCCGGCCCTCCGGACGCTCCCGCGCGCATGGTGCGGCGGGGGCGGCAGGTTCCAAGACCAGGGGAGACAACCCCTGGCCGGAATATGAAGATCGAAGGACAATCCATGGCAACCTCGGCGATGCCGACCCGCGACGATTTCGCGAAACTGTTGAACGAGACCCTCGGCGGCGAGGACCAGGGCTTCGAAGGCCGCGTGGTCAAGGGCACCGTCACCGCCATCGAGAACGACATGGCGGTGATCGACGTCGGCCTCAAGAGCGAGGGCCGGGTCGCGCTGCGCGAGTTCGCCGCGCCGGGGCAGAAGCCCGAGATCGCCGTCGGCGACGAGGTCGAGGTCTATGTCGACCGCGTCGAGAACCACCAAGGCGAAGCGATGCTGTCGCGCGACCGCGCCCGCCGGGAGGCCGCCTGGGACAAGCTCGAGAAGCAGCATCAGGCGGGAGAGCGCGTCGAGGGCGTGATCTTCGGCCGCGTGAAGGGCGGCTTCACGGTCGATCTCAACGGCGCCGTCGCCTTCCTCCCCGGCTCCCAGGTGGACATCCGCCCGATCCGCGACGTCACCCCGCTGATGGACATCCCCCAGCCGTTCCAGATTCTGAAGATGGACCGCCGCCGCGGCAATATCGTCGTCTCGCGCCGGGCGATCCTCGAGGAGACCCGCGCCGAGCAGCGCAGCGGGCTGATCCAGTCGCTGACCGAAGGCCAGGTGGTCGACGGGGTGGTCAAGAACATCACCGACTACGGCGCCTTCGTCGACCTCGGCGGCATCGACGGCCTGCTCCACGTCACCGACATTTCCTACAAGCGCGTCAACCACCCCTCCGAGGTGATCAACATCGGCGACACAGTGAGGGTGCAGATCATCCGCATCAACCGCGAGACCCAGCGCATCTCGCTCGGCATGAAGCAGCTGGAGGCCGATCCCTGGGAGGGCGCCGCGGCCAAATATCCGGTCGGCGGCATCTTCAAGGGGCGCGTCACCAACATCACCGAGTACGGCGCCTTCGTCGAGCTCGAGCCCGGCATCGAGGGCCTGGTCCACGTCTCGGAGATGAGCTGGACCAAGAAGAACATCCACCCCGGCAAGATCGTCTCGACCTCGCAGGAGGTGGAGGTGGCGGTGCTCGAGGTGGACGAGGAGAAGCGCCGCATCTCGCTGGGCCTGAAGCAGGCGCAGGCCAATCCCTGGGCGAGCTTTGCCGAAAAGCATCCGGTCGGCTCGGAGGTCGAGGGCGAGGTCAAGAACGCGACCGAGTTCGGCCTGTTCGTCGGCCTCGAGGGCGACGTCGACGGCATGGTCCACATGTCGGACATCGCCTGGGGCGTCACCGGGGAGGAGGCCTTGAACCTCCACCGCAAGGGTGAGACGGTGAAAGCCGTGGTGCTCGACGTGGACGTCGAGAAGGAGCGGATTTCACTCGGCATGAAGCAGCTCGAGCGCGGCGGCGTCGCCAGGGGCGGCGCGGGGGGCGGCCTGTCGAAGAACGACGTCGTCACCGTCACCGTGCTCGAGGTGCGCGACGGCGGTCTCGAGGTGCAGGTCGGCGACGACGGGCCGACCGGCTTCATCAAGCGCGCCGACCTCGGCCGCGACCGCGACGAGCAGCGGCCCGAGCGCTTCCAGGTCGGCCAGAAGTTCGATGCGATGGTGACCGGATTCGACCGCGCCAAGAAGCCGAATTTCTCGATCAAGGCGCTGCAGATCGCCGAGGAGAAGCAGGCGGTGCAGCAGTACGGCTCGTCCGATTCGGGCGCCAGCCTCGGCGACATCCTCGGCGAAGCCCTGAAGCAGAAGGACAAGCCGTAACCGCAGCGGGCGGCCGGGGCCGCGCGGCGCCGCCGCCTGCCGCGGCTGGGGGCGATTGCTGTTGCTTTCCAAGCTGTTTGCGTGCACGTTGATCTGAGTTAGCCGTCCCGGGGGAGACGGCGCTCCAGTCCGGCCGCAGCCGGTCCGAACCTTGGGGGAAAGCCGTGATCCGATCCGAACTCGTGCAGAAGCTTTGCGACGATCATCCCGATCTCAAGCAAAAGGAGATCGAGCGCGTCGTGTCGGCCTTCTTCGAGTCGATCACCGAGCAGCTGCGGAAGGGCGGGCGCGTCGAGCTGCGCGGCTTCGGTGCCTTCTCGACCCGCAGCCGCGAAGCGCGCAAGGGGCGCAACCCGCGGACCGGCGAGCCGGTCGACGTCTCGGCCAAGCGCGTCCCCTATTTCAAGCCGGGCAAGGAAATGCGCGAGCGGCTGAACCTGGGCCACAACGGCGGCGAAGCCGCCGAATAGCCCCCTTTCCCGGCGGACCCGCCGATCCAAGGCAAACCGTGGCGCGGGCGCGCGAGATGCCGCCCTTCCGCGCCGCGGGCGATCGTGGCATGGCCTGGCCGTGCGGACGTGGCGAAACCGGTAGACGCCGGAGACTTAAAATCTCCTGCCCTTCGGGGCGTGCGGGTTCGAGTCCCGCCGTCCGCACCAGCTCCCTTCAGCAAGGGCCGCGGGCTGCGTCCAGGACGAGGCCGGCTCAGATACGGGTCGCGGTCCGTGCGCCTTCGCTGTCGCCGAACGGATTGGCCTCGCCGCCCCACAGCCGGCTGAGGCACTGGGCGAGCGCGACGGTGGCGCCGCGGCTGTTCGTCAGCCGCAGGCGATCGACGGGGCCGGAGTCGGTGTCGATGCGCATCGCGCGCGCGCTGGCGAACTCGGACATGAAGTCCTGGCCGCCGCTCTCGCTCCCGGGCCGAATCGCGAAGAACAGCCCGGGGCCGTCCTCGTCGATCTCGATCCGCGCGATAGCCGGTACCGGCCATTCGCTGCCGTCGTCGAAGCGGATGCTGAGCGGATAGACGGCGCCGTCGCGCAGCCCGGTCCACTTGCGGTTCTGGAGCAGGAAGCCGATGCCGTCCTGCTCGGGCAGCGCGAAGACCGAAAGCACCGTTCCGGCGCGCTGGGTCGTGTGGACAAGGCAGCCTTGGGCGCTGCTGGCCAGGTTCCAGCCCTGGATCGTCTCGGCCTGCGCGGGGGGCGGGCCGCTGGCTGCGGCCTGGAGGAGCGAAAGGGCGATCAGCATACTCAGCATAAGGGCCTCCATCAGCCCTCCCGCACCTTCTTCTAGGCTAACCCGCCGAAGGCCGGGTTGGTTGCATCCCGATCGGAGGAGCGGCCAAGATCAGGCGGAGGCGGTCTGCGGCGGCGGCGCGCGGGTGCCGGTCCACTCGCACTGCTGGAGGCTGATCGGGTCGAGGAACATGCCGCCCATCCGGCTGCCGATCTGCCAGCGCACCTGGGCGTGAACGGGGCCGATCCCCGGCACGTCAAGCGAGACGTAGCTGCCGATCGCCACCGATTCCCCGCATTCGGCCATGAACCCCCGCGGCGACAAATCGCGGATCTTCACCTCGATCGCATACCAGCTCTCGCGGCGCATCTGAGCGCGCTGGTCCAGCGGCAGCCGTTCGCTGCGCCGCTCGCGATAGGCGGGATCGGCAGCCCGGTCGGGGTGCATCTGGGGAGGCCTCCAGTCCATGACCGGTCCTACTCCTCCAATCGTGAATCAGCGGTAAAGCGCGGTAATAGGGGCAAGTGGCGCCGGCGGCACATCGCGCTGACATTGTGGCCGAGGCTGCGCTATCGGTGCCGGCGATGGCGACTCGGGCGCATCTCTTCTGTGCCGCGGCGGCCGCGCTCCTGCTGTCGGCCTGCGGCGAACGCGAGTCGGGCCCGATCGCCGCAAGCGTGATCGGCGACCGGCCGGCGATCGCCAATCCCAACCGGGTCCCGCTCGACCCGCCCGCCGCCTTCCTGCTCCAGGCGGTGGCCCAGGGGCTGGTGCGCTTCGACGCCGCGGGCGAGATCGAGCCGGCGCTGGCGCAGAGCTGGATCGTCTCCGACGACGGGTTGCGCTACACGTTCCGAATCCGACGGACCGACTGGCTGCGCGGCGGCCGCGTCACGGCCGAGCAGGTGGTGGCGCGCCTGCAGGCAGCGAGCAGCCCGTCCAGCCGCAACCCGCTCAAGCCGATCCTGGGACTGGTCGAGCGCATCGAGGCGATGACCGACCAGGTGCTGGAGATCACGCTCAAGTCGCCGCGGCTGAACTTCCTGCAACTGCTCGCCCAGCCGGAAATGGCGATTCTCCACGAGAACAGCGGCACCGGGCCCTACCGCGGGGCGCCGAGGCCCGACGGGACGCTGCTGCTGAC
>JALYHK010000012.1 GCA_030776605.1 Pseudomonadota bacterium | reverse complement strand
GTCCTCGCCGGTGACCACGCCCGCCGCGCCGATGCGGCTGGCGAGCCAGTCGGTGACGAAGTCGGGGGCCATGACCGAGGCGAGCACCGCATCGAAGCGGAAGACGATCATCGCGTCGGCGCCCGCGGCGGCGAACAGCCGCTCGCGCTGGTCGAGTGTGGTGAGCCGGAAGGGCGGCAGGTCGGGCTTGAAGAAGCGCACCGGATGGGGATCGAAGGTGGCGACCAGCACCGGTCGCCCCTCAGCGCGGGCGCGATGGACGGCGCGGGCGACCACCGCCTGATGCCCCTTGTGGAAACCGTCGAAGTTGCCGAGCGCGACGATGCCCCCGCGAAGCCGCTCCGGAACCGCCGAGCCGCCGTCAAGCCGCTCCATGGCCGCGCCTATAGGGGCGGCGGCGCGGCGGGACAATGGCGGGCCTCAGGATGAGAGGAGCGCGAGCCTCGATCGTCATGCCGGACTCGATCCGGCATCCACTTTCTCTTTGTCCGGAGTATAGGGAAACGGCGGGAATTGCACGCGCCTGGCCACACAGAGGCTGCCGCTGCGCTGCTCGACCGCTGCCCCTTAGCTCAGCGTGATAATCACGCGGTCCGTCAGATTGCCGGATCGGTCGCTGCAGCGATGCGTGGTGAAAATGTCGTAGCCATCGCCTTCGCTGTCCACGATCTCGGCGACTATCGATTGGAAGCGCTTCAACGCGGCCGCCGAGTCGTCCATGGGCTGGAAGGAAGCGCCATCCGGCGTGAGCTTGACCTTGTAGTCGGGACCGCCTGCCAGAAGACCGTCTAGGAACGCATTTCCATGTACTCGTCGATGTATGAGGCGAACTGCTCCGGATTGGTAAACCAGTGAGCGCGACTGGGGTGGCCCCGAAGGCATCTCACAATCTCCCTTCTCAAGGTGGCGCATTTTAGTACGTTTTCCCGATAAAGCAATAGATACATCCGGAAACTTATTTCAACTGATTGTTGAGATCTAGATAAATTGGTGATTGCTACTATCAGGTGCGGTGCCTAGTCTATAATGGCTTGCGCTAACGGCGCGCCACCCATCGGGCTTAAAACGCGCTATCTAGAGCAGAATCCCCTTGATATGCGAGCCTTGACCATGTGAGGTTCAACCGGAAATCACCGGACCGGCGTCGCAGGAGGCACCATGAGGTCGTTGATCATCCTTGCGGCTGCGCTATTCGCGGTACCTGCCAGTGCTGAACCGTCAATCTTCGGTATTGAAATTGGCAGGCCGCTTCCATTTGCGGAGTGCCAACCGGCGACGGACCCTCGGCGCTTCTATCGAGGAAACCCCCGAGCCGGCGCTAGCTTTCCTTACGCTAACAGCACCGATGCGCCTTGCTTCGAGCGTACGGTTCCCCACGCACTGTCTGCCGCTCCCGTGCGCGACGAATGGATTGAAGTTGCCTATCCCCCGAACCCGTGGCCTGAAATCTCGAAGCGGAACAAGATAAGCGTTCGCGTGATCGACGGAGCCGTTGAACGGATTGTTTTCAGCACCGCTGGCGCAAGAACTCAAAACTTAGACCTAGCGGCGCTTCGGACGAGATTCGGCGAGCCGTCTAGCACCGCAACGCAGGTGGTTCAGAATGCCTATGGCGCGGCATTCAATCAAATAGCTGTGATATGGCAGCTAGGTGACGTCAGTGTTACCTTCCTCTCACCTTCCACCGTGATAGACAACGGAGTAGTCACCCTTACCAGTAGCAAAGGGGAGAGTTGGTATCGGCAGTGGAGTAGAGAGCGCTATGGGGGTAGCACACCTCTCTGAGCCCGTTACTGTCATTCAGATTTTGTGCTCGACAACGAGCTGGAGGTCCTTCTTTTGAGCAGCGACACCGAGCTTGCGGATGAACGATGCGAGGGCGGTAACGAAGCTCTTGGCACGAGCGCTTACGTTGTCGTTGATAAAGCAAATTGCCTTTACAAGCCGGACCTTCATAGTGCCGTCAGGGTCACTCCCTCATATTGGACTGAAGTTTCCGTAGTCCGGGATCAGGGTTCGTGGGTTCTCATCAGTTTCTGCAGCAAAGAGGCTTGGTCACCACGGCGTAACTTGTCCGCGAACTTGGCACCTCGAAGGCCGGCTGTAGATGTAGGGGTTGTCCCTCTTCCGAATTATACGTTCAGGCCACCGCAGACAGATGAACCGCAATGGCCATCTAATGTGGAGTATGGACCTCGAGGCGGGCGGTTCGTTCGGACAGCCTCTGGATTCAGACGGTATTTCTAAAGGGAAGAGCTTGCCCGCCAGTTGCATAACGCAGCACATCACCTTTGACCCCCTCTCCACCCATTGCGGACATTCGAGCGATACAGGACATTCAACGCCGCACCGGAGAACGACCCTTCCTCACCCATTGCGGGCATAGCGTGTGGTCAGCTGCCGCAATTCCGGCGCCTGTCACTATACCCCCCCCGGAGAAGTCCGGGGTGACGGCCCACTCCGCTACTTGCCCCGCGTGAGATGGACAAAGCTGAAGGCGGGGCGGCCGTCTTTCGCGCCGTGGGTCTCGCGCCACGCTTCGATCCAGCGGGTGGGACTGAAGGGCGGCATCCTTGTGTCGCCTTCGACCGAGGCATGGATCTCGGTCAGCTCGACGCGGTCCGCAATCGGTTCGAACATGCGAAAGATCTCGGCTCCGCCGATGACCATCACGCTCGGCTCGCCGGCCAGCCGCATCGCCCCGTCCATGTCGTGAACAACCTCTGCTCCCTCGGCGCTCCAGTCAGTATCGCGGGTGAGGACGATGTGGCGACGGCCCGGGAGCAGGCTGGGCAGGCTCTCGAACGTTTTGCGCCCCATCACCATCGGCTTGCCCATCGTGAGAGCCTTGAAGCGCTTGAGGTCCTCCGGAATGTGCCAAGGCAGCTTGCCGCCGCGGCCGATGACGCCGTTCTCGGCCCTGGCGACGACGAGGGTGACGATGCTCACACCGCTACCGGCGCCGGGATGTGCGGGTGCGGCTCGTAGCCGGCGATCTCGAAATCCTCATACTCGTACGCATCGATCACGGGTGGGCGGCGCTTGATCGTCAGCCTCGGCAGCGGCCTGGGATCGCGCTCGAGCTGTAGGCGGGCCTGGTCGAGGTGGTTGAGGTAGAGGTGGCAGTCGCCGCCGGTCCAGACGAACGTGCCCGGCTCGAGGTCGCATTGCTGGGCGATCATGTGCGTCAGCAAGGCATAGCTTGCGATGTTGAACGGCACGCCCAGGAAGACGTCGGCGCTCCGCTGGTAGAGCTGGAGGTGGAGCTTGCCGCCCGCCACCTGGGTCTGGAACAGGCAGTGGCAGGGGGCGAGCGCCATCCTGTGGAGGTCGGCCGGGTTCCAGGCGGAGACGATCTGGCGGCGCGAGGCCGGATCGCGACGGATGAGCTCGAGGAGATTGGCGATCTGGTCGATTTGGCGGCCGTCCGGCGCCTCCCAAGCCCGCCACTGCTTGCCATAGACCGGACCGAGGTCGCCATTCCCGTCGGCCCACTCGTCCCAGATGCTGACCTTCTTCTCCTTGAGCCAGCCGATGTTGGTGTCCCCGCGCAGGAACCAGAGCAGCTCGATCACGATCGAGCGGATGTGGAGCTTCTTGGTGGTGACGAGCGGGAAGCCCTTCGAGAGGTCGAAGCGCATCTGGTGCCCGAACACCGAGAGCGTCCCGACCCCGGTGCGGTCCTGCTGTTCCACCCCCTCGTCGAGGATGCGGCGCAGCAGCTGGTGGTAGGGCTCCATGGCTGAGGGTTAGCCTCTGGCCCGGCGCATTCCAAGCGCCGCCGATTCCTCCGGATCGGACTCCGATTGGACGCAGTCGTGCCCTCCGGCAGCGCCCGAAGATGGCAAACCCGCCATGTGATCGTCGCCACCGCCCGCGAGGCTGCGGACCTGTTCAGAAGCTGCTTCGCCGGCGCGGAGGGGGAGACGCTCGCCGTCGCCTATCTCGACGATGCTCGTCGGCTGATCGAGTTGGTGGTGCTCGCTCCTGCCGCGGCGGATCGCATCGACCTGCCGGTGCGGCGGATCGTGGAGGATGCGCTCCGGTTCGGAGCCACCGGCCTCGTCCTCGCCCACGACCATCCCAGCGGCGACGCGCAGCCGAGCTGGGACGATATCGAATCGACCCGCGAGCTTGCCGGCGTGGCCTGCCGTCTCGGCATCCGGCTCGACGACCACCTGATCTTCGCCGACGGCGAGGTCTGCAGCATGCGCGGACTGGGGCTGCTCTAGTTGGACAGTGAGCAGGAGGGGATTTCGTGCGGCTCCGGCCGCGGGCCGCGCGGTTCGAATTGTGCGAAATAGGATTCGCTGTCGAGCCGCTCGAAGCGGGTGAGTTCGTAGCCCACCGCGTTGAACTCGCAGACGAGCAGCCGGATCGGAGTTCCGTGGCGGTCGGTCGGCCGATCGGCATCGACGACGACGACGCGGCCTTCCCGCTTCAGCGCCCCGCGAAGGTGCCAGAGAAACTCGCTCGGCCTGGGGATCTCGTGGTACATGTGGATGAGCAGGATGCGGTCGAAAGAGGTTTCGGGCAGCAGCGGGTTGTTCGGCTCGCCCAGCTTCAGGGCCACGTTGTCGAGCCGCTCGCGGTGGACGCGGCGGGCGAGCTCGTGGATCGTTTCCGGGACGATGTCCTGGGCGAGGACGCGGCCGTTCTCGCCGACCAGCGGCGACAGGCGGACGGTGTAATAGCCCTCGCCGGCGCCGATGTCGGCGACCGACATGCCCGGTCGGATTTCGGCGAGCTCCATCACCCTTTCCGCCTCGCCGACGCTGTCTCGCGCGTCCTCGTTGAGGTAGCGCGACGATTCGATCGGCGCGACCGGGCGCTGCGGCTCGGGAAAGCTGTTGCGCTGCTCCTCGCCGCGACAGGCGCCGACGACAACGAGCGGGAGGAGGAGCAGCCACGAGGCGGATGGCGCGAACCGGCCGGCAGCGGGGCGCTTGGCGGCTGGGCGCTCGCGACTAATCGACATCGTCGACTTCCACCCTCTCGCCGGTGACGCGCTGCGAAAGAGCGGCGGCCATGAACCGGTCCAACGCGCCGTCGAGGACGTCGGAAGGCGCGGTCGAGGTGACGCCGGTGCGCAGGTCCTTCACCAGCTGGTATGGCTGGAGCACGTAGGAGCGGATCTGATGGCCCCAGCCGATGTCGGTCTTGGCGGCATTGGCGGCATCGGCCTCGGCCTCGCGCCTCTGGAGCTCGGCCTCGTAGAGCCGCGCCTTCAGCATCTTCATGGCCTGGGCGCGGTTCTTGTGCTGCGACCGCTCGTTCTGGCAGGCGACCACGATGCCGGTCGGCAAATGGGTGATGCGCACCGCGCTGTCGGTGGTGTTGACGTGCTGCCCGCCGGCACCCGAGGCGCGGTAGGTGTCGATCTTGAGGTCCTTCTCGTTGACCTCGATGTCTATGTCGTCGTCGACCTCTGGATAGACCCAGACGCTGGCGAAGCTGGTGTGGCGGCGGGCGTTGGAATCATAGGGGCTGATCCGGACCAGCCGGTGAACGCCGCTTTCGGTCTTGAGATTGCCGTAGGCGTTCTCGCCCTTGATCAGCAAAGTCGCCGACTTGATGCCCGCCTGCTCGCCGCCGTGATAGTCGACGACCTCGACCTTCATTCCGTGGCGCTCGGCCCAGCGCGTGTACATGCGCTGGAGCATTTCGGCCCAATCCTGGCTCTCGGTGCCGCCGGCGCCGGCATTGACTTCGATATAGGTGTCGTTGGCGTCGGCTTCTCCGGCGAGCAGCGCGGCGACCTTGTCGCGCTCGGCCCGTTCGGCAAGCTCGGCGAGCGAAGCGACGGCGTCGTCGACCAGCGCCTCGTCCCCTTCGGCTTCGGCCATTTCGAGCAATTCGACCGTCTCGTCGAGCTCCTGCTGGATGTTCCTCGTCGCCGAGATCGCCTCCTCGAGCCGCCGCCGCTCGCGCATCACCTCCTGCGCGGCCTTGGGATCGTTCCACAGCGACTGGTCCTCCACGCGCGCATTGAGCTCGTCGAGACGCGCCAGCGCTCGGTCCCAGTCGAGGAAGCGGCGAAGGAGGTCGAGCGCGGACCTGATCTGGTCGACATGGGCTTGCGCTTCGGCGCGCATGAAGCTCTCCGGAGGGACAGGCAGTCGGCCTAGTAAATCCCGCCCTCTCTTTGCAAGAAATCGCTGTCCTCGTTGCGGGGCGCGCTGCTGGCTGGCGAGGGCCGCGGGCGACGGGCCTGCGGACGCGCCTCGACGGCCGCCTGGTCGCGGCGGATCGTACGGCGCGGCTCGCTTTCGGGCTTGAACGCCTCCCAGATCACCGCCGCCCGCGGCTCCGAGCTCGGCCAGACGCCGAATACGCGCTGGCCGCTGCGCCGGTCGATCCGGACCATGCGGATGCCGCGCGGCGCGCGGAACGGCACGACCGGCATTCCCTCGAAGGCGGTGCGGGCGAACTGCCGGAAAATGGGCGCGGCGAGGGTGCCCCCTTGGGCGTAGTGCCCCATCGCGCGCGGCTGGTCGAAACCCATGTACACGCCGGCGACGATGTCCGCCGAGCCGCCGACGAACCACACGTTATTGGGCCCGGTCGACGTGCCGGTCTTGCCGAACAGCGGGCGCCCGAGGTCGCGAAGGATGGTCGCGGTGCCGCGCTCGACGACCCCCTCGAGCATGTGCACGAGCTGATAGGCGGTCATCGGGTCCATCAGCTGGCGCGTGCGCAGCGGCGGGCGCGGCATCGGCCGCCCGTCCCAATCGGGGGCGTTGCAGTTCTCCATCACCGCACAGCGGTTGTCGGTGCGGTAGATGACGCGGCCATGCCGGTCCTGGACATAATCCACCAGGCTCGGCCGCAGCTCGCGGCCGTGATTGGCGAGCATCGCGAAGGCGTTGGTCATCCGAAGCACGGTCGTCTCGCCGGAGCCGAGGGAGTTGGCGATATAAGGCTCCATCTCGCCGAGCCCCATCCGGCGGGCGACGCGCACGACCTGATCCATCCCCACCTGGTTGGCGGTCCGCACCGTCATCAGGTTGCGCGACTGCTCGAGGCCCCAGCGCATCGTCTGCGGGCCGGCATAGCCGCCGGAGAAGTTGCGGAAGCACTTCTGGCCGAGATTGGCCCCCTGCCAGACGCAGAACGGGCCGTCGACGATGATCGAGGCGGGAGTCATGCCGTTGTCGAGCGCGGCGGCGTAAACGAAGGGCTTGAACGTTGAGCCGGGCTGGCGGAGCGCCTGAGTGGCGCGGTTGAACGACTCGCCGCCGCGGGCGTCCCAGCCCCCCTGCATCGCGCGGACGCGGCCCGTCGCCACCTCCTCGACGACCATGCCACCGGAGATTTCGGGCACCGAGCGCACCGCCCAGGCGTCGCCTTCGCGCTCGACCGCGATGACTGCGCCGGGCCGCAGCGCGTTGAAGGCAGGCCCTCCGGAGCCGCGGCGTGGCATGGCGGCGTTGGAGGCGGGCAGCGTTCCTCGAGAGCCGTCGGCGAAGCCGAGGGTGGCGCTGGTCGCGCCGCGCTCGAGCACCACGGCAGCCCGCCAGTGGGGGTAGCCGACGCCATAGTCCGCCTGGACGAGCTGAGAGCGCCAGTCGCCGTCGATCGGAATGCTGATCCCCGGATCGCGCCAGCCGCGGCCGCGCTCGTAGCGGGCGAGGGCGTCGCGCAGCGCCGTCTCCGCCGCATCCTGCATGCGAAGGTCGAGCGAGGAGCGGATCCACAGGCCGCCCGAATAGACGCCGTTCGGCCCGCGCTCCGCCTCCTCGCCATATTCGGCGACGAGCTGGCGGCGGATCTCCTCGATGAAATAGCCGCCGACGTTTCGGATGCTCTGGCCGGACCCGCGCACCGTGCCGAGCGGCGCCGCCTGCGCCGCGGCGCGCTGTGCCGGAGTGATGAAATTGTTGCGCTCCATCTCCGAGAGCACCCAGTTGCGCCGCTCGAGCGCGCGTTCGGGGAAGCGCTCAGGATTGTAGTTGTTCGGCGCTTTCGGGAGGATGGCGAGATAGGCGATCTCGGGCAGCGTCAGCTCGCCTACGTCCTTGTCGAAATAGGCCCGCGCCGCGGCCTGCACCCCGTAGGCGTTGCGGCCGAGGAATATCTGGTTGAGGTAAAGCTCGAGGATTTGCTCTTTTGAGAGCACCGATTCGATGCGCCGCGCGAGAAAGAATTCGCGGATTTTGCGCGTCACCGAATATTCGTCGCCGAGAAGCAGATTCTTGGCGACCTGCTGAGTGATCGTCGAGCCGCCGCGGGCGCGTTCGCCGCTGCCCGCCTTCACCACATAATCGAAGATCGCGCCGACGAAGCCCGGATAGTCGATCCCCCCATGGTCGAAGAAGGTGCGGTCCTCCGCCGCGAGGAAGGCGTTGATCAGATCGCGGGGGAACTCCTCGTACTGCAGCTCGACGCGCCGCTCGCGGGCGAAGCTGTGCACCGGCTCCCCGTTAATGTCGCGGACATAGCTGGGAAGCGGCGGCTCGTAGCTCAGCAGCGATTCGGCCGAAGGCAGGTCGCGCGCGAAGACCAGCCAGAGCAGGAACAGGACGATGAACGGCAGCGCCAGGATAAAGGCGAGGATCTTCGCCCAGCGCGGCCGCATGACGCGCCGGAAGCCGCGCCACAGGTCGGCGCCGAAATTGGCGAAACCCTCGCGCAGGCCGACCGCCGGCCCGCCGTCCCGGCGGAGGGTGATCCGCCCCGAACTCGTCTCCACGCTCATCCCGTACAGGCTCTAGCGGATCGGACCCGCCCGGTGAAGCGCCTCGCGGGGAACCGGCCGCGGAAGGTCAGCCCCCCGCCTTCTAGTCGAGGACGGGAGCCCCTTCCCGCGCACCTCGGCGAAGCCGCGTCACCCAGGATCAGTGCAGCAGGCCTACCGCAACGACGATCCCCAGCTGAGGCAAGTAGAACAGCCAGATTGATGGGCTGGTGAGCGCGGAAATTAGACGAATTGGACCGCGCCCGATACTAAGGTCGGAGGCGGCACTGAGGGGTCTCGCCTCAACGATGGAGTAGGTGTCACGAAATGCCCGTTCTAAGGCGAGATAGTAGGCGTCCAAACTCGCGAAGAACGCAATCACCACAGCAGCAAGCCACAGGAGATCTGGGAAATTCTCCGCGAGTGCGATCGCGGCCGCCGCAGTTGCTAGGGAAATGCAGAAGTTTTTCGCCGTGGCAGAGTTGCCCGCCAACCGGTCTATGATGCCTTGGAGCATCGACAAGTGCGCGAGGCGAAGGGAAACAAGCGTTTCCGGGTTCAGCGGTGGGTCGCTCATACCGGCTCATATTGCGCCCCGCCGACCCCGTCTGACAAGTGCTGGTCGGAGCCTTCGTGCTCCGGGACTCCCGCGATTTGACTCTTGCGGCGGGTTGTATGCCATGCCTGCGATCACTGCGCGGCCGACGCTCGTGCGAGTCTCGCCTGGAAAGGATTCGACTGTGGCAACCTGGTTCGACACGATCAAAGCCGGCGAGGCTCGCAAGGAGTTCGGCGGCGACGGCGAAGGAATCGTGTGGGCGGTCGTGGCCACCGGGATCGACGAGAGCCATCCACATTTTCAGCAGCACAAGAACCTCGATCTGTCGCCGCCACTTCGGCATGCGGACCTCACGAATCCGGACTTGAGCGCGGAGCTGAGCCTTCAAGAGGCGCTGACGGACCTGCATAACTATGGTACTTTCGTCGGCGCGCTCATCGCCGGCGAGGACTCACATCCGAAGGCTGAAACGATAAGCGTGGCGCCAAAGACGAAGCTGATTAGCTTGAAGACCCTGGCTGAGGACGGTGGGGGTTCTGAATTTGCCGTCCTGAGGGCTCTCGAAAGAATTCTCGAGCTCACGGGCGATCGGCCGACGATCCACGGCGTGACCATTCCGCTCAGCCTCGGCATGAACGTAAACTATGCTGTCGGCATCTCTCCGGTCAGTGCTCTCGCCAACGAGCTGGTCCGGCGCGGCGTCTGTGTGGTCGCGTCCGCCGGCAACCGTGGGTTCAATGGCGGAGAGGCGGTGGGCGTGCCTTATTCCATCACCGATCCGGGAAATGCGGAGTTGGCGATCACCGTCGGCGCAACGCACGCTCGTGCCCCGCACGAATATGGAGCGTCGTTCTTCTCCTCGCGAGGTCCGACGGTCGACGGGCGAGCCAAGCCCGACCTGCTTGCGCCGGGTGAGCGTATCGTGTCTGCCGTCCCCGACCGGAGCTTGCGCGATCAAAAAACTGCACGCCGCTCGGGCCGCGGCGGCACTGTTGACCAGATGGACGGGACCGGTATGGCCGCAGCAATCGCGTCCGGCGCGTGCGCCGCAATGCTCTCCGCCTTTCCTCGACTGATTGGAAATCCGCTCCAACTGAAGCGGCTCCTGATGGTATCTGCCGAGGACCTCGGTCGGGACAGGTATGCACAGGGGGCGGGACTCCTCGATCTCGCCGCGGCAATGCGAGCCGCAGCAGGGCAGCCGAGTTCCCGCCCATCAGCGCCCACAGGGGCTTGGGCCGTTGCCGCGCCGACGACGCCGCATGAGACCGCCGCCAAGGTGCCCCCTGAAAACCTCGAGCCTCACACGATCTCTGGTCCACCGGGCAGAAGGTTTGCAGTGGCGCTGTCGTTCGCCAGAGACCAGCGCGATTATGTCACCGCGGTGGTGCACCGCCTTCGCCGTAAGGGCCTTATGAGAGATCACATCTTCTTCGATGAGTATTGGGAGGCCGAGCTCTCGAGGCCTGACCTCGATTTGTACCTTCTGAACATTTATCAAGACGATGCTGAGCTGCTGGTTCCGTTCTTCAGTCGCAGTTATTTAGAGCGGGAATGGTCGGGCTTGGAATGGCGCGCGCTGCGCGACGTGATTAAGAAAAAGCGCGCGGACGAAGTCATGCCTGTTTTTCTTGAGGACGCAAGCGTGCCGGGCCTCTTGTCGATTGATGGGTCGCTGCGCGGAGGACCAGGAATCGACCCGGAGGAGATCGGAGACAAAATCGTGCGGCGCCTGTTGGATGACCGTAAGCGGCGGCGCGCAGCCGAGAGCAGTGAGAGCTGACCGGCGGCGCCGCCGAGGGCGCCGACGCAGAACGGAATGACGGATGGAATGACGGCGACTCTCGTCCGGTCCGCGGACGCGGGGATCGTCGAATATCCCGATCAGCCCCCCGCCTTCTCCGCCAGCACGGTGAGGCCGCGGTCGCTGACCTCGGCGAAGCCGCCCTCGACCGGGATGCGCTCGGGCTCGGCGCCGGCCGTGCGGTAGACGGCGACGTCGCCGTTCTTCAGCGTCGCCATATAGGGCGCGTGTCCCTCGAGGACGCCGAACTCCCCTTCGCTGCCCGGGACGACGACCATGTGCACCTCCTCCGAGCGGAGGAGGCGTTCGGGGGTCACGAGCTCGAAGTGCAGGGGCATGTCCGGTCCTTTTCAACCCCTCTCCCTGCAGGGGAGAGGGAGGGGCCCATCCGAAGGATGGGAGGGTGAGGCAATGAGCGGCAGAGGTCGTTCTCGAACGCTGTCACCTCACCCAACTCCGCCCAGGCTCAGCTTCGCTTCGGTTAGGCTCCGTATCCCTCTCCCCTCAAGGGAGAGGGGCACTCAAAATCAGGCCGCTTCCGCCGCAAGGCGCTGGGCCTTCTCGACAGCCTCCTTGATGGCGCCCACCATGTAGAAGGCGGCCTCCGGGAGATGGTCGTACTCGCCGTCGACCACCGCCTTGAACGAGCGGATCGTGTCTTCGAGCTGGACGAATTTGCCGGGGATGCCGGTGAACACTTCGGCGACGTGGAAGGGCTGCGACAGGAAGCGCTGGATCTTCCTCGCTCGGCTGACGGTGAGCTTATCCTCCTCGCTGAGCTCGTCCATGCCGAGGATGGCGATGATGTCCTGGAGCGACTTGTAGCGCTGCAGCGTCTCCTGGACGGCGCGGGCGGTCTCGTAATGCTCCTGGCCGACGGTGCGCGGCTCGAGCACGCGGCTGGTGGAATCGAGCGGATCGACGGCCGGATAGATGCCGAGTTCGGAGATCGCCCGGCTGAGCACCGTCGTCGCATCGAGGTGCGCGAAGGAGGTCGCCGGCGCAGGGTCGGTCAAGTCGTCGGCGGGGACGTAGATCGCCTGCACCGAGGTGATCGAGCCCTTGTTGGTCGAGGTGATCCGCTCCTGGAGCGCGCCCATGTCGGTGGACAGCGTCGGCTGATATCCGACCGCCGAGGGGATGCGGCCGAGCAGCGCCGACACTTCCGAGCCGGCCTGGGTGAAGCGGAAAATGTTGTCGACGAAGAAGAGCACGTCCTGGCCCTCCTCGTCGCGGAAATATTCGGCGATGGTGAGGCCGGACAGAGCGACGCGGGCGCGGGCGCCGGGCGGCTCGTTCATCTGACCGTAGACCAGCGCCACCTTCGATCCTTCGGGAGTGGCATTGCCGTTCTCGTCCTTGGCGATGACGCCCGCGTCGAGGAACTCGTGGTAGAGGTCGTTGCCCTCGCGGGTGCGCTCGCCGACGCCGGCGAACACCGACGTGCCGCCGTGGCCCTTGGCGATATTGTTGATCAGCTCCTGGATGAGCACCGTCTTG
>JALYHK010000011.1 GCA_030776605.1 Pseudomonadota bacterium | reverse complement strand
GTCCAGTCGTGCTCCATTCCGGTGACGAAGCGGCGGGGCTGGGCCTCGGGCCGGGTGAGGTCGATCAGCGTGATATCGTAGCGCGCGTCGGTTCCTTCCGAGGAATAGACGATCAGCCAGCGCCCGTCGTCGGAGACCTCGCCGACGTTGCTGACCCGCGGCCGGTCGGGCTGGGCGAAGACCAGTCGGTCGGCGCTCTGCGGCGTCCCGATGCGGTGGAAGTAGATCGCCTGGTTTTCGTTCGTGGACTGGAACTCCTGTCCCGCCTCGGGCGCGGGAAAGCGCGAATAGAAGAAGCCGGAGCCGTCGTGCGCCCAATCGAGCGGCGAGAACTTCACCCAGCGCACCTCGTCGGCAAGCACCTGCCCCGTCTCGATGTCGAGCACGCGCACGGTGCGCCAGTCGCTGCCGCCCTCCTGGACCGAATAGACGATCCGGCGGCCGTCCTTCGACGGGTCCCATTCGCCCATGGCGATGGTGCCGTCGGGCGACCAGCTGTTGGGGTCGATCAGCAGCCGCGGCTCCCCGCGCAGCCCTTGGCGCATGTAGAGCACCGACTGGTTCTGCAGGCCGTCGTTGCGCCTGTAGAAGTAGCGGTTGCCGCGCTTGACCGGGATTCCGTAGCGCTCGAAATCGTAGATCTGGGTCATTCGCTCGCGGAACGCCTGCCGGGCGGGCAGGGTGGCGAGATAGCGGTCGGTGACTTCGTTCTGCGCCGTGACCCACTGGCGCACCGCCGGGTCATTGCGCACGTCGTTCTCGAGCCAGCGATAGGGATCGGCGACTCGCTCGCCGAAATGCTCTTCGACGACGTCCTGGCGCTGCGTCTCCGGATAGGCGATGGGTGCCGTCGCGGTGGTCGCGGGCGGCGCGGTGGTCGCGACGGGCGTATCCGCCATCGTGCAGGCGGCGAGCGGGAGCAGGAACAAGGCAGCGAATCGGCGCATGGGGCTAGACCTCTGGATCGGCGCGTGACGAACCGGCGCATTAGCCCAGAGCAGGCGCTTCTTCAAACTCGGGGAACCGTGCTGGGCCGCCGCGCGTCGGGCGGGAGAGGCAAGACCGAGGCGTATGATGGACGACAGGAAAAAGATGGACGAGAGGAAAAAGATGCGCGGCCGCGCCGGCGGCGGCGATTCCGGCGGCGGCCCCTATCCCAACCCGCATAGCGGCAAGGAGGGCGAGCGCGGCGGGCTCATGGACCACGGCGGGCAGACCGAGATGGCCTATCACGGCCACGGCCAGCTCGGCGATCAGGAGCTGAGCGAAAACGCCAACGCGCCGGCCGAGGAGCCCGGCTCGGACGCGGAGGAGGACTGAGCGCTCAGGCCGAAGCGGGTGGCCGGCGTTCCTCGTCCAGCGGCGGCGGATCGGCGCCTGGCCGCGGCCGTTGGAACCAGTCGGTATAGCGTCCGACGAACAGCAGGACCGTCGGCCACAGCATGGTGTTCCACAGATCCCGGGCGGAGGAGGCGAGCGCCCATTCGGGGCCGCCGTCCCAGTTGTGGATGAGGTCGTAGACTTCGTTTGCCACAAGGATCGCCAGCACCACCAGCCACGGCACGCGGCTCCTCCGGCTCCGCCTGAACACGCCCATGGCAACGATGTAGAGGAAGAGCGCTGCGTGCACGTGGAGCGCGTCGCGCTCGAGGCCGGTATAATGTTCGACGATTTCCTTGAAGTCGGCGTAGGTCATCGCACCTGACTAGCGGGCGAAAAGCCCGCGCGACAGGGGGGCTCAGGCAGCGGCGGATGCTCGGCGCTGCTTCAGGCGGACCGCCTGGATGATGAGGACGATCCCGGCCGCGGCGGCGTAGATGCCGATGATCCAGGCGACCGAGAGGATGGTGGCCCCGGGGAATGTCACCAGCGCCAGCGGGATGACGAGCCCGAGCAGAATCGACAGCAGGCCGGAAAGGCCGAGCAGCCATTCGCCCTCGATCTCGCGGCGCAGCCGCACCGCCGCGGAGATTTCGAGCATGCCGGTGAGCAGGGCCCAGGCGGAAAGGATGACGAGCGTGGCGAGCGCATAGCCGACGGTGGCGAGCACGGGCATCACCACGAAGACGATGCCGACCGCCATGCCGAGCAGGCCGCGCAGCAGCGGCGCCCACCAGCGCCGTCCCTCGCCCGCGCGGCGCATGCCGGTCGCCACCGAGAGGATGCCGTCGACGAACGCGAAGGCCGCGAAGACCATGGTGAAGGCGGACAGCGCGCTGAACGGGAAGAAGATCGCGATCACGCCGAGCGCGAGGGCGAGCAGGCCGCGCATCAGGAACCAGCTCCAGCCTGCCTCGGCCTGTTCTCCGCTTCGCCGTGCCTCGCTCGCCATCGTTCCTCCGCCCCGATTCAATGGCGATCGGCGTCGGGCCGGGACTCGTCCTTGCCGGGCTTCACCCTGCCGCCGCTGAAGGCGCCGGTGCCGAGCTCCGCACCGCTGCGCCGCTCGCCGGGGCCGGGCTCGGCCGGCTTCTTCTTCTCCTCGGTGCGCTCGTTCATCTCCGCTCTCCTGCTTTGGGGCTCGCAAAAAATGAACGCCGCCCGCGCGAATGGGGTTCCTGGCCGCGCTAGAGTGAATAGCCGCCGTCGCTGACCAGGCAGGCGCCGGTGACGAAAGAGGCGCGGTCGGAGAGCAGGAAGGCGATCTGCTCGGCAATCTCCTCCGCCCGTGCGAAGCGGCCGGTCGGCGAGGGCGCCGCACCCATCGCCTTGAACGCCGCCTCCTCGCTGCCGCTGCTCTTCACCAGCTCCGCGAAGAAGGGGATGTTGGACCAGATCGGCGTCTCGACCCCGCCCGGTGCGATGGTGTTGACCCGAATGCCGTCGGCGCCGGCCTCCTTGGCGGCGATTCGCGCGAGGTGGATCACCGCCGCCTTCGACGCGCCGTAGGCGGCGATGCCCGGCTCGGCCTTGATCCCGGCGGCCGAGGCGGTGAGGACGATCGAGCCGCCGCCGGTCGAGCGGATCGCCTTCAGCGCCGCCTGGAGCGTCAGGAAGGCCCCGTCGAGGTTGACGCTCATCACCCGGCGCCACGCTTCGAAGCTGAGCTCGGAGATCGCGCCCCCCTCGCCGATGCCGGCGTTCACCACGGCGTGGGTGAGGCCGGTCAGATCGGCGTCGTCCCAGAGCTGCGGGTCGGCGACGTCCCCGATGATCGGCTGGCGCTCGCAGGGGAGGCTGAAGGCGAAATCGCGCAGTTTCTCCTCGTCGCGGTCGACCAGGATCAGCTTGCGCGCGCCGCCGGCAGCGAGTCGGGTGGCGACGGCGGCGCCGATGCCGGAGGCGGCGCCGGTGACGAGGATGCGGGCATCGGTGAAATCGGCCATGCGACATCTGTAGCGGCATTCGCGCTCCGGTAAACCGCGCGCCGCGCAGCCTCAGAGCCCGTTGGCCCGCACCGATGTGGCCTGGTCAGGCCGCGGCGTCGATGCCGAGCTCGCCGAGCTTCCGGTAAAGGGTGGAACGGCCGATGCCGAGGCGGCGGGCGACTTCGGTCATCCGCCCGCGATAATGGCCGATGGCGAGGCGGATCACGTCGGCCTCGATGTCGTCGAGCGGGCGGAGATTGCCGTCGGCTTCGTAGAGGGTGATGCCGGGGCCGTGTGCGAGGGCGGCGTTGGTCGAGACTCCGCTCAGCCGCTTGGCGTGATAGTCGTCGGCGCGCTTGCCGTAGGTCGATTCGGCCGCGATCTGCGGGAAGTCGGCAGCGGTGAGCGCGTCGCCGTCGCACAGAACGGCGGCGCGGAACAAGGCGTTCTGGAGCTGGCGGACGTTGCCCGGCCAGCCGTAGCGCATCAGCACGGCGAGCGCGTCGTCGGTGATCGAGAGGCTGCGCATCCCCGGCTGCTCGGCGATCCGCGCGAGGAGGTGCCGCGCGAGAGCGGGAAGGTCGCTGATCCGGTCGCGCAGCGGCGGGATAGGCACGTGGACGACGTTGAGCCGGTAATAGAGGTCCTCGCGGAAGCGGCCGGCGCCGACCTCGTCGATCAGCCGGCGGTTTGTGGCGGCGATGACGCGAACGTCGACGGTCTGGACGATGCGGCTGCCGATGCGCTGGATCTCGCCCGCTTCAAGCGCGCGGAGCAGCTTGACCTGCGTGTCGAGCGGCAGCTCGCCGACCTCGTCGAGGAAAAGCGTCGAGCCGTCGGCGTCCTCGAATCGGCCGATATGGCGGTCGAACGCACCGGTGAAGGCTCCCTTCTCGTGGCCGAACAGCACCGATTCGACCAGATTGGCGGGGATCGCGCCGCAGTTCACGGTGACCAGCGGGCGCTTGGCGCGCGGGCTCGCGGCGTGGATCGCCTGCGCGACGATCTCCTTGCCCGATCCGCTTTCGCCTTCGATCAGCACCGATACCCGCGCCCGGGCGGCCTTGGCGGCGACCGCAAGCGCCGCGCGGAACTCCGGGGCCGAGCCGACGATCTCCTCGAACCCGAGATGCTTGGTGATCTTCTCCGAAAGCGGGCGCAGCTCGCCCGAAGTCTTGCGCCGGTCGGTGGCGGTATCGAGCGCGGCGAGCAGGCGGTCCGGCGCTAGCGGCTTCACCAGGAAATCGTTGGCGCCCGCCCGCATCGCCTCGACCGCGACGGCGACCGAGGTCTGGGCGGTGAGCACGAGCAGGGGGAGCTCGGGGCGGAGGGCGCGGATCTGGCCGATGACCTCGTTTCCCGCCTCGCCGGGGAGCCAGTGATCGAGCAGAATCGCGTCGATCCTCGGCTCTTCGGGATCGGTGAGGATCTTCTGCGCCGCCTCGACGTCGGCGGCGCCGCGCACCCACCAGCCGGCGCGGCCGCAGATCGCGCTCACCAGCCGCCGCTGGGCGGGCTCGTCGTCGATCAGCAACAGGCAGCGCGTCGGATCCGGCCGCATTCCTCGTCCCTTTGCGTGGCGGAAAAGGGCCTAGCGCACTTTCGGTAAAGGCGGGCTTAAAGACGCCGCGGCGGCCCTCCGCGCGGGGCGAATTTGCGCTTGGGCCTCTGCGGCGAGGTTGTTAATGAGGCGCCGACGCAGGACCCGAGAGGATGAGAATGGCGGCGGAAGGCGAAGTCCCCGAGAAGATGGTACGCGACCACCGGCGCGGCTACGAGGCCTTCGTCGCCCTGATGAAGTGGGGCGCGATCGTCAGCCTCATCACGACCTTGTTCGTCATCCTGATCATCAGCTGAGCTGGCGGCAGCGTCCGTGAAGATCGCGGTCCTCAAGGAGACGGCGGAGGGCGAAAGGCGGCTCGCGGCGACGCCGGAGACGGTGAAGAAATATATCGCGCTCGGCGCTACCGTCGCGGTCGAGGCGGGGGCGGGGCTTTCCGCCTCGATCGGCAATGAGGACTTCGCGGCTTCCGGCGCGAGCATCGCCGGGCGCGCGGAGGCGCTGGAGGGAGCGGATGCGGTGCTCGCCGTTCAGGGGCCCGAGCCGGAGACGCTCGGCGGCGCCAAGGCCGGTGCGCTGATCGTCGCCATGCTCGATCCGTTCCGCCGCCGCGATCGGGTCGAGGCTTACGCCGCCGGCGGATTCGAGGCGCTCGCGATGGAGCTGATGCCGCGCATCACCCGCGCCCAATCGATGGACGTGCTCTCCTCGCAGTCCAACCTCGCCGGCTACAAGGCGGTGCTCGATGCGGCGGCGGAGTACGGCCGCGCCTTTCCCATGATGATGACCGCGGCCGGGACGATCCCGGCGGCGCGCGTCTTCGTCATGGGCGTCGGCGTCGCGGGCCTGCAGGCGATCGCCACCGCGCGGCGCCTCGGCGCGATCGTCTCGGCGACCGACGTCCGGCCCGAGACGCGCGAGCAGATCGAGAGCCTCGGCGCGAAAGCGGTGTTCGCCGAAGGGCTCGAGGCGGCAGGCGCCGGCGGCTATGCAGCCGAGCTCAGCGACGAGCAGAAGGCGAAGCAGGCCGAGCTCGTCTCGAGCCACATCGCCAAACAGGACGTGGTGATCACCACCGCGCTGATCCCGGGGCGCCCGGCGCCGAGGCTGATCTCGGACGCGCAGCTCGCGACGATGCGGCCGGGCAGCGTCGTCGTCGACCTGGCGGTCGAGCAGGGCGGCAATGTCGAAGGGGCGGTCGTGGGAGAGGTGGCGGAGCGCCACGGCGTCCGGATCGTCGGCCACCGCAACGTGCCCTCGCGGCTCGCCGCCGACGCCTCCGCGCTTTACGCCCGGAACCTCTACAACTTCCTCTCCGCCTTCTGGGACAAGGAAGCGGGAACGGTGGTGCTCCCCGACGAGGACGAGATCGTGAGGGGGGTCCGGCTGACGCGCGGCGGCGAAATCGTCAACGAGAGGCTGCGCCAGGGATGATCGATCGCGCGTCCCCCAATCCTCCCCGGAACGGGGAGGGGGACCGCGCCAGGCGCGGTGGAGGGGGCTCGTCGCAGCTTTCCAAGCTCGGCTATCGCATCATCCGCATTCCCGCCGTGGAGGCGATGCGCAACGCGAATGCGGTTGCCGAAGGAATCTTGGCGCGGGCGGGGAGCCCCCTCCACCAGACTTGGGCTGGTCCCCCTCCCCGTCCCGGGGAGGAGATCTGATGGACTTCATCACCATCCTGTCGATCTTCGTGCTGGCCTGCTTCGTCGGCTATTATGTCGTCTGGTCGGTGACGCCGGCGCTGCACACGCCGTTGATGTCGGTGACCAACGCCATCTCCTCGGTGATCGTCGTCGGCGCGCTCATTGCGGCGGCGGCGGGGAGCGCCTCGGCCGAGGGCGAGACGGCCAAGTGGCTCGGCCTCGCCGCCGTTGTGCTCGCCAGCGTCAACATCTTCGGCGGCTTCGCGGTCACCGCGCGTATGCTCGCCATGTACAAGAAGAAGGAGCGGCGCTGATGGAGCACGGCCCGGCCGCGCCCTCCTGGGTGATGCTCGCCTATCTGGTGGCGGGCGTCTGCTTCATCCTCGCCTTGCGCGGGCTCTCGGGCCCGGAGAGCAGCCGCCGCGGCAACCGCTTCGGCATGGCCGGCATGGTCATCGCGGTGGCGACGACCCTCGTCCACTACCGCCCGGCCGAGGATCCGGCGGGGCCGCTCGCCACCTCCACGATGCTGCAGATCGCGATCGCCATCGCGATCGGCGCGGCGATCGGCCTTGTCACCGCCCGGCGGATCGCGATGACGGCGATGCCGCAGCTCGTCGCCGCCTTCCACAGCCTGGTCGGCCTGGCCGCAGTGCTGGTCGCCGCCGCCGCCTTTCTGAACCCGGCCGCCTTCGGGATCACGATTCCGCTGTCGGCTGAGGGCGCGCTCATCTACTCCGACGTGATCGAGCCGGTCAGCCGCGTCGAGATGGGGCTCGGAGCGGCAATCGGCGCGATCACCTTTTCCGGATCGGTGATCGCCTTCCTCAAGCTCAACGGCAACATGTCGGGCAAGCCGATCCTGCTGCCGATGCGGCATGTGATCAATCTCGGCACGCTCGCCGCGATCCTCGGCCTGATCGCTTATTTCACCCAGGACCAGAGCCCCTGGATCTTCTGGACGGCGACCGGCCTCGCCTTCCTGATCGGATTCCTGCTGATCATCCCGATCGGCGGCGCGGACATGCCGGTCGTCGTTTCGATGCTCAATTCCTATTCCGGCTGGGCCGCCGCGGCGATGGGCTTCACCCTCCAGAACAGCGCGATGGTGATCACCGGCGCGCTGGTCGGCTCGTCGGGCGCGATCCTTTCCTACATCATGTGCCGGGCGATGAACCGCAGCTTTATCTCGGTGATTGCCGGCGGCTTCGGCGGCGAGGCCGCGGTGGCGGGCGGCGGCGCGGCGAGCGACCGCCCGTGGAAGCGCGGCTCGGCCGAGGACGCCGCCTTCCTGATGAAGCAGGCGGACCAGGTGATCATCGTCCCCGGCTACGGCATGGCGGTCGCCCAGGCGCAGCATGCGGTGCGCGAGATGGCCGACCTGCTGAAGGCGGAGGGAGTGACGGTCAAATACGCCATCCACCCGGTCGCCGGGCGGATGCCCGGGCACATGAACGTGCTGCTCGCCGAGGCGAACGTCCCCTACGACGAGGTGTTCGAGCTCGAGGACATCAATTCGGAGTTCGCGCGCGCCGACGTCGCCTTCGTGATCGGCGCCAACGACGTCACCAATCCGGCCGCCAAGACGGATAAGACCTCGCCGATCTACGGCATGCCGGTGCTGGACGTCGAAAAGGCCAAGACCGTGCTCTTCGTGAAGCGCTCGATGGGCGGGGTCGGCTACGCCGGCGTCGACAACGAGCTCTTCTACCGCGACAATACGATGATGCTGCTCGGCGACGGGAAGAAGATGACCGAGGAGATCGTCAAGGCATTCGATTGAGCGAAACCCTGTAAGGGGAGGGACCCGTGCCTAGGCGAGGGCGCGTTCGACCAGCTCCCCGACGTCGAGGTCGAGCCGGCGCATATGGGCGGCGATCTCCGGCCAGCGGTTCTCGAGGAAGTCGCGGCGCTCCGTCTCGCGAAGCCGGGCGGCGGCGCCGGGGGCGGCGAACATGCCGACGCCGCGGCGGACCTCGATCAGCCCCTCCTCCTGGAACATTTGGTACGCCTTGGCGACGGTGAGCGGGTTCGCGCCATATTCGGCCGCAAGACTGCGCACCGAAGGCAGCGGATCGCCGTCCCCGACCTTCCCGTCCAGGATCAGGGCGGCGATGGTGTCGCGCAGGCGCAGGTAGACGGGGCGCTCTTCGGCCATGCCGTCATACTGCCCTAATACAGCGTGGCGGTCAAGGTGCGACTGTTCGGCCCCTCGCGGATCACCACTCGACGGCGACCTCGTCATATCCGGGACGGAGGCGCTCCTCGAGCCCGGCGCCGGCGGTGCCGATGAAGATGAAGCCGGCGATCCGGTCGTGCTCGCTCGCGCAGCCGAACGCCTCCATCACCGGCTGGGAATAAGCCGCCCAGCCGGTCACCCAGCCTGCGGAGAACCCGGAAGCGTTGGCGGCATGGAGCAGGTTCATGCAGGCGGCGCCGCAGGAGAGCTGCTGCTCCCACAGCGGGATCTTGTGCGGGACCGTCGGAGTCGAGAGCGCGACGACCAGCTCGGGCGCCTGGCGGGCGAAGCGCTCCCCAGCATCGAGCTCGAGCCGGCCGGCGTCGGGCTTGTCGGCGAGATAGGCGCGGCGGAGGAGGTCGGCGAGGGCCTCGCGCCGGTCGCGGGCGACGTGGACGAAGCGCCACGGGTGAAGCTTGCCGTGATCGGGCGTGCGGGCCGCGATCGAGAGGATGCGGCGAAGCTGGTCCGGATCGGGCCCCGGCTCGACGAGGTCGCGCGGGCGCGCCGAGCGGCGGGTCTCGAGCAGCGACAGGATCGAGGTGCGGTCGTTGAACATGCGCGGGGGCTAGCAGGGGGGAGCAGGAGCAACAATCCCGCTTCACAAGCGCGCGGCGGACGCTAGTGTGCGCCCCCTTCAAGGCGCCGGACGAGCGGCCGTTACGACGGGAGGATCAGGGCGTGCAGGGCTTCAAACCGATTTCGCAATGGGCGGAAGGCGACTGGATCGCCGTCATCGCCCTCGGCGTCTTCACACTCTTCCTGATCGGCGGCGGACTGATCGCCGCCAAGCGGGAGCCGGAAGCGCTCGGCCACCCGAAGGGCCTGTACATGCTCTTCTTCGCCGAGATGTGGGAGCGCTTCTCCTTCTACGGCATGCGCGGCCTGCTGATCCTCTATCTGACCACGCACTGGATGTTCGCCGACGACAGGTCCAACCTGATCTACGGCGCCTATCTCAGCCTCGTCTACATCACCCCGGTGCTCGGCGGCTATCTCGCCGATCGCTGGCTCGGGCAGCGCAAGGCGGTGCTGTTCGGCGGCATCCTGCTGATGATCGGCCACAGCCTGATGGCGGTCGAGGGAGTAGGCGGCCAGGACGACCCGACGATCAACGTCTTCTGGGCCGCTCTCGCCTTCATCATCGTCGGCTCGGGCTTCCTCAAGGCCAACATATCGGTGATGGTCGGGCAGCTCTACCCGCTCACCGACATTCGCCGCGATCCGGCCTACACCATCTTCTACATGGGCATTAACCTCGGCGCCGCGATCGGAAGCATCCTCGCCGGCTATCTCGGCATGACGGTCGGCTGGGCCTATGGCTTCGGTCTTGCCGGCATCGGCATGTTGGCCGGGCTTGCCGTCTTCGTGCTCGGCCGCCGGACGCTGCGCGGCGCCGCTGCCGATGAACCGGGAGTGGACGCTCTACGCCGTCGGCCTCGGGGCGGTCGCGGTGATCTGGTGGCTGATCCAGTATCAGGACGTCATTCAGACGCTGCTCGTCTACTCCGGCACGCTGTTGCTCGGCTATGTCGCACTCCAGGCGACCTTCAGGATTCCTTACGGTTCCCTTGCAGGCGCACCGCGGGGGACGATGTGGACGATGGTCGCCGGGCTCGCGCTGATGCTGGTTCAGCCGGTTGCCACCAGCCTGGGGCTTGCCATCGCGAACGAGCCGCTCGCCGCCGGGCTGCCAACTTCGGCATGGATTATGATCGTCGGTTTCCTCATCATCCTGGGAGTGATGGCGGCCGAGAAGTTCAGCCGCGAGAGCCATCCGAGGGACCGCATTTTCGCCATCCTGTTCCTCATTGCGCTGAACCCGCTGTTCTGGGGCCTGTTCGAGCAGGCGGGCGGCAGCTTCAACCTCTACACTGACCGCTACGTCGACCGGTCGGGCGTGCCCGCGCCGATCTTCCAGTCGATCAACCCGATCTACATCCTGCTTTTGGCTCCGTTCTTCACCATCCTGTGGACGGTGCTTGGGCGGCGCGGGCTCGAGCCGTCGGCACCCGCCAAGTTCGGTTTGGCCTTGCTCCAGGTCGGCGCCGGCTTCCTTCTCTTCGTCTGGGGCGCGAACGCGTTCGGAGTCGACACGGTGCGGCCGGACGGCACGGTCGTGAACGTGACGCCGGTGCTGTTCGTGTTCCTTCTCTACCTGCTGCACACGACCGGCGAGCTCTGTCTGTCGCCGGTGGGCCTCAGCGCGATGAACCGGCTGGCGCCCACCTTCATGGCGAGCCTGATCATGGGCGCCTGGTTCTACATGACCGCGGTCGGCAATTTCGTCGGCGGCAAGATCGGCGAGGCGATGGGCGGCCACGGCGGCGAAATGACCCAGGGATCGGCGCTGTCGGTCTATAACACGATCGGCTGGTGGTCGATCGGCATCGGCGTCGCCGTGCTGCTCGTCTCGCCGTTCGTGAAGCGGCTGATGCATCTCGACACACTCAGGGATGAAGAGCTGGCCGGGCGGCCTGAACTCGCCGAACCGGCGGCGCCAGGAATGTTCCCGCAGCGCGAGACCAAGCCGGAACGAGGGGAACTCTGATGGCGCTCCGCCTGCTCGCCGCCGCCGTCGCCGCCGCGGCGCTGGTCGGCTGCGCCACGGACGGCGGGACCCGCACCGCGTCCTCTGAGGAAAGGGCGCCGCCGAGCGAGGCGCCGCCCGCCGATCCCTATCCCTCGACCTATCGCCCCTATCCGAGCGTCCCCACCGCGATCGTCGGCGCCACCATCTTCGACGGCGAGGGCGGGCGCATCGACAACGGCACGATCGTGCTGGTCGATGGCCGCATCCAGGCGATCGGCGGTCCTGAAACGCCGATCCCCGACGGCGCGACTCGCGTCGACGGCACCGGCCGCTGGGTGACGCCGGGGATCATCGACACCCACAGCCATCTCGGCGACTATCCCAGCCCCGGCGTCGAAGCGCACGCCGACGGGAACGAGGTCACCAGCCCGGTGCGGCCGGAGGTCTGGGCCGAGCATAGCGTCTGGCCGCAGGACCCCGGCTTCAGCCGCGCGCTCGCCAACGGCGGCGTGACGACGCTTCAGATCCTGCCCGGCTCGGCGAACCTGTTCGGCGGCCGCGCGGTGACGCTGCGCAACGTGCCGGCGCGGACGATGCAGCAGATGCGCTTCCCCGGCGCGCCGCGCGGCCTGAAGATGGCCTGCGGCGAGAATCCCAAGCGCGTCTACGGCGGCCGCAACCAGATGCCGCAGACTCGGATGGGCAATGTCGCCCTGATGCGAGCCACCTGGCAGCGGGCGATCGAATATCGCGACCGCCGCGCACGCGACCGCAACATCGCGCGGGACCTCGCGCTCGACACCTTGGTGGAGGTGCTGAACGGCGACGTGCTCGTCCACAACCACTGCTATCGGGCCGACGAGATGGCGATCATGCTCGACATGGCGCGCGAGTTCGGCTTCCGCATCTCCTCGTTCCACCATGCGGTGGAGAGCTACAAGATCGCCGACCTGCTCGCCGCCAACGACGTCTGCTCCTCGATGTGGGCGGACTGGTGGGGCTTCAAGATGGAAGCCTATGACGCGATCAACGAGAATATCGCGCTGGTCCACGCCGCCGGCGCCTGCGCGATCGTCCATTCCGACGACCCCAACGGCATCCAGCGCCTGAACCAGGAGGCGGCCAAGGCGCTCGCCGACGGCCGCCGGATGGGGCTCGCCATTTCCGATGAGGAGGCGTGGCGCTGGCTCAGCCTCAATCCGGCGCGGGCGCTCGGCATCGAAAACGAGACGGGCAGCCTGCGCCCGGGCAAGCGCGCCGACGTGGTGCTGTGGAACGGCCACCCCTACAGCGTCTACACCCGCCCCGAGCGGGTCTGGATCGACGGCGCGCTCCTCTACGACATGCACGACCCGAGACTGAGGCCGGTCAGCGACTTCGAGCTCGGCCAGCCCGGCGAGGGAGATGTGAAATGATCCGCCTTCGCCAAGGCTTCGGCGGACAAGTCCGCCATCTCGCACTCCTGGTGGCGGGCATCGCCGTTCTGGCCGCCGCGCCCGTGGCGGCGCAGACCGTCGCGATCACCGGCGGAAGGGTGGTCATCGGCGACGGCTCCGAGCCGATCGACGGCGGCACCGTCGTGATC
>JALYHK010000010.1:3896-12978 GCA_030776605.1 Pseudomonadota bacterium | reverse complement strand
TCGCCCGCGGCAGTCAACACAACAAGCCGGGCTGGGCGGTCCGCTTCCGCGCCGCTATGAGCGCCAGGAAAAAGGCAGGATGAACGCGTAAATGTGCGGGATCATTGGCATTCTCGGCCAGGAGGAAGTCGCCGGCCGGCTCATGGAGGGGCTGCGGCGGCTCGAATATCGCGGCTACGATTCGGCCGGCATCTGCACCATCGTCGACGGCCGGCTGGAGCGCCGCCGCGCCGAGGGCAAGCTCGACAATCTGGCGCGGGTGCTCGAGGCCGAGCCGCTAGCCGGGACCGCCGGCATCGCCCACACCCGCTGGGCGACCCACGGCGCGCCGACGCTGGGCAACGCCCACCCCCATGTGGTCGACGGCGTGGCGCTGGTCCACAACGGCATCATCGAGAATTTCCGCGCCCTGCGCGAGGAGATGCAGGCCGCCGGCCGCAGCTTCCAGAGCGAGACCGACAGCGAGGTCGTCGCCCATCTCGTCGACCACGAGCTGAAGCAGGGGAAAGACCCGCGCGAGGCGGTCGCCGCGGTGCTTCCCCGGCTCCACGGCGCGTTCGCGATCACCATCATGTTCCGGGATTTCCCGGGCCTGCTCGTCGGCGCGCGGATGGGCGCGCCGCTTACCGTCGGCTACGGCGAGGGCGAGACCTATCTTGGCTCCGACGCGCTCGCGCTCGCCGGGCTCACCCAGCGCATCGCCTATCTCGAGGAGGGGGACTGGGCGGTCGTCACCCGCGACGGCGCGACGATCTTCGACCGCCAGAACCGTGAGGTGCAGCGGCCCGTCGTCCATTCCGGCGCCAGCGCCGCGGCGGTCGAGAAGGGCAACCACCGCCACTACATGCAGAAGGAGATATTCGAGCAGCCGCTCGTCGTCGCCCAGACCCTTCAGTCCTATCTGCGCCCGTACGAGCAGCAGGTGGCGCTGCCCGACATGGACTTCTCCTTCGCCGACCTTCCGCGCATCGCGATCGTCGCCTGCGGCACTTCCTTCTACGCCGGCATGGTCGCCAAATATTGGCTCGAGCGCTGGGCCCGCGTGCCGGTCGAGCTCGATATCGCCTCGGAGTTCCGCTACCGCGAGCCGGTGCTCGAGGAGGGCGGCCTTTCCCTCTTCATCTCGCAGTCGGGCGAGACCGCCGACACGCTTGCGGCGCTGCGCCACGCGCGGGCGCAGGGGCAGAAGATCGCCGTCGTTGTCAATGTGCCGACCAGCTCGATGGCGCGCGAGGCGGACCTGCTGCTGCCGACCAACGCCGGCCCCGAGATTGGCGTCGCCTCGACCAAGGCCTTCACCTGCCAGCTCTCGGTGCTCGCCGCGCTCGCCGCCAAGGTCGCGCGCGACAAGGGCCGACTCGCCCCCGACGAGGAGCGGGAGATTGTCGCGCATCTCTCCGAGGCCCCTGCGGCGATGAACGCCGCGCTCGGCCACGACGAGGAGATCGAGGCGATGGCGCCGCTGATCGCCCAGGCCCGCGACGTCCTCTATCTCGGCCGCGGCACCGACTATGCGATGGCGATGGAAGGTGCGCTCAAGCTCAAGGAGATCAGCTACATCCACGCCGAAGGCTATGCCGCCGGCGAGATGAAGCACGGGCCGATCGCGCTGATCGACGACAATGTGCCGGTCATCGTGCTCGCGCCTTCGGGGCCGCTGTTCGAGAAGACCGTCTCCAACATGCAGGAGGTCCAGGCGCGCGGCGGCAAGGTGGTGCTCATTTCCGACGCCGAAGGCATCGCCCAGGCCGGCGAAGGCACCATCGCGACGATCGAAATGCCGATGGTCCACCCGCTGATCGCGCCCCTCGTCTACGCCATCCCGGTGCAGCTGCTCGCCTATCACGTGGCGGTGGCCAAGGGCACCGACGTCGATCAGCCGCGCAACCTCGCCAAGTCGGTGACCGTCGAGTAGCTCCCGCCCGCCGGCGGAGATATAAAGATATCTTTATATTTGATTTCGCGGACGGCGGCGGCTAGGGGACGGGCGCGCGACCGCCTCGCCCGTGCCGGCGGTCTTTTCTTTTCCTCGAGGAGACTTGCCTTGGCGACCCAGGCCCAGACCCAGTTCAGCGACTATGTGATCCGCGACATCGGCCTCGCCGGTTTCGGCCGCAAGGAGATCGAGATCGCCGAGACCGAGATGCCCGGCCTGATGGCACTGAGGGCCGAATATGGCGAAGCGCAGCCGCTCGAGGGAGCGCGGATCACCGGCTCGCTCCACATGACGATCCAGACCGCCGTGCTTATCGAGACGCTGACCGCGCTCGGCGCCGAGGTGCGCTGGGCCTCGTGCAACATCTTTTCGACCCAAGACCATGCCGCCGCCGCCATCGCAGCCTCGGGCGTTCCGGTGTTCGCGGTCAAGGGCGAGACGCTCGAGGAATATTGGGACTATGTCGACCGCATTTTCCAGTGGCCGGGCGAGCCCTGCAACATGATCCTCGACGACGGCGGCGACGCGACCATGTACGCCCTCTGGGGCGCGCGCATCGAGGCCGGAGAGGCGTTTCCGGCGCCTGAGAACGAGGAGGAGGAGATCTTCCAGCGGATAGTCCGCAGCCGTATCGAGCGCTCTCCCGGCTTCTTCACCAAGCTCGTCGAGTCGATCCGCGGCGTCTCCGAGGAGACGACCACGGGCGTCCACCGGCTCTACGAGCTCGCCAGGAAGGGCAAGCTTCCGTTCCCGGCGATCAACGTCAACGACAGCGTCACCAAATCGAAGTTCGACAATCTCTACGGCTGCCGCGAGAGCCTGGTCGACGCGATTCGCCGCGCGACCGACGTGATGCTCGCCGGAAAGGTGGCGGTGGTCGCCGGCTTCGGCGACGTCGGCAAGGGCAGCGCCGCCTCGCTCCGTCAGGGCGGCGCACGGGTGCTGGTCACCGAGATCGACCCGATCTGCGCGCTGCAGGCGGCGATGGAGGGCTATGAGGTGGTGACGATGGAAGAAGCGGCGACCCGCGCCGACATCTTCGTCACCGCCACCGGCAATGCCGACGTCATCACCCTCGATCACATGCGGGCGATGAAGAACATGGCGATCGTCTGCAACATCGGCCACTTCGACAGCGAGATCCAGATTTCGGCCCTCGCCAACATGAAGTGGACCGAGGTCAAGCCGCAGGTGGACGAGGTCGAGTTTCCGGACGGCAAGAAGATCATCGTCCTCGCCAGGGGGCGGCTGGTCAACCTCGGCTGCGCCACCGGCCATCCGAGCTTCGTGATGAGCTCCAGCTTCACCAATCAGGTGCTCGCCCAGATCGAGCTCTGGACGAAGGGCGACCAGTACCGGAACGACGTCTACGTCCTTCCCAAGCACCTCGACGAGAAGGTGGCGGCGCTCCATCTCGAAAAGCTCGGAGTGAAGCTCACCAGGCTGACCGAGCGGCAGGCGAGCTACATTGGCGTGCCGGTGGAGGGGCCGTTCAAGCCCGACCATTATCGCTATTGATCCAGCAGGTTCGATTCGCTGGGGCGCCGCTTCGGCAATTATGTCTCGCCCCAAGCGCTTCGTCGCTCAACGGCATAGCCTGGGCGACAAGCCAGCGGAATCTTGGGAGCTCGCGCGGGGATCCCGACGGGGGCGATAGCGGATTTATATCGCCGAGAAAAAGGAGCCGTCCGAAGGACGGCCCAGAAAGTCTTCGTCAAGCGGATCAGAAGCGAACGCGGGCGCTCGCCGCGAACCGGCGGCCGAGTGGATCGTGGCGGCTCGCCGGGATCAGGAAGCCGAAATACTCCTCTCCATGCCGGTTGAACAGGTTGGTGACGGAGAGCGTGACGCGGAAGTTTTCAGTGGGATCGAAGAAGACACTGGTATTAACGGTCACGTAGTCGTCGAGCTGGTCGATCTCCAGCACATCCCGGTTTCCCGTCTCCTGGCGATCGAACAACTGCCTGCCCACGTAATTGATGAACGTCGCCACACCCCAACTTTCCGTCGTGTAGCGGATGCGCCCGTTGGCGGAGAAGGTGGGATCGCCGATCTGGCCGTCGCTGCGCGCGGGCGCGACGCCGGTGATGTCGACGATGCGGCGGCGGACATAGAGCGCATTGACGCCTACATCCAGGGAGCCCGGGAGTCCGAACGTACCGCGCGCAGTGCTGTAGTTGAGCGTCCCCTGGATCCCGCTGAAGAAGATCCGGTTGCCGTTGACGAAACCTGCGCGAACCGCCGGATTGGCGGGGTCGACGATCACGAACCCGCCGATGTCCCCCTGCTGTCCGTTCGGAAGGGTTCCGATGGTTCCGGCCGGGTGACGCCGGATAAGCCTGCAAAAGCGATTGGCGTTTGCCGGATCGTTGACGTCGAATTCGTCGTTGTCGAAGCAGGCGGTCGCGATCGCCGCCACCGAGAGGTTGGCAATCGGCTGGTTGAGATCGATGCTGATGTAATCGGCCGTCATGCTCAGCCTCGGCACCCAGCGAGGCCGAAGGATCACGCCGAAAGTGTAGCTCGACGCTTCCTCATTATCGAGATCCGGATTGCCGCCCGTCAGAATGGGAACGGTCGCGCTTCTCGAGGGGTCCTGCAGGGTGTTGGGGAACCTTGCCAGGAAGGCCGCGCAGTTGCGCTGCCGCGCTTCCGGATTGTTGCCTGCCGTCGGATTGGTGCAGGGGAAGGGAACGGCCGCGAACGCATTGGTGATCGGCGAGAAGAGCTCGCCGACAGCCGGGGCGCGGAAGGACTTCGTATAGTTTCCGCGGAACTCCACGTCCGGGACGGGGGCGAGCGCGCCGCCGGCCGTCCACGCGAAGAAGCCGCCGTTCACCGTGTTGTGAACATAGCGGCCGCGTCCGAAAATCTCGGCCCGGTGTACCACCGGGATATTATTGTCGGCGCCGACCAGCGGAATGACTACCTCGCCGAAGACTTCGTCGACATTATACTCACCGCTGACGGGGCTGATGGCGACGGCGCGGCCAAGCCCCTGCTGCTCGAACTCGCTCGGCGTAAAGTCTGCGGACTCCCGCCGATGTTCGTAGCCAACGTTGAATCCGCTCCAGCCCGCGCCCCAGAGGTTGAACAGCGTGCTGCCGATGTTGGCGTTGAAGATCGTCTGTTCGTTGACCGCGAGGCTCTCAACATCCTCGATCACATAGTCGCGGGCGGCCTGTGACGCACGGCCTTCCCCGAGAAGATTGAGCGGAACGCAATTGGGATCGGCTACGGGAGTCCCGCCAGGCGCGGCGAAGCCGTTGCCGCCGGTTCGCGTGCGAGCGGTCGTGCAGACGATGTTGCCGCTCGCGTCCCGCGTTACGTTGACGGCGTTGATGAAGTTCTGACGGTTGATGTCCTGGCGGAAGGTCCGGATCTCTGTTCGGCCGTGGTTGGCGGAGACCTCCCAATTGAAGACTCGGTCGATCAGGTTGAACTCGCCGCGGAATCCGGCGACACCGCGCCAAATTTCGTTCTCGCCGAATCCGGTCAGGTCGGCTAGGTCCGTATTGAACCTCGAAATTGTGAATTGCGTCACGTTTCTGGACGCGAGCACCTGACGGGCCTGATCGGTCAGGAACGGGTTGTCATTCCGGAACACGAGCGCGCCGCTGGCGCCGCCGAACAGGACGGTATTGAACGACGGCTGCTGAACGAGTTCGTCGGCCCGCGAGTGGAAGTAGGTGCCTTCGGCGAAGAAGGTGATGCTGTCGGTCAGATCGAAGTTGAAGAAACTGTTGACGATGAATCGCCGGAGGTCACTGGTGATCTGGCCGAAGTCGCTGAACCTGAACGCTTCGTCGGACGCACCCAGGGCGCGAAGGCTCGGCAGTGTCGTTCCGATGTTGAACGGCACGAGATTCCCGCTGGGGTCGAACTGGAACTGGCGGTTCAGCGGACCGCCAAAGATCAGGCCGCCGCCCGTGAGGAACGGAAGCCTGATGCCCCGCGCGAGGACGAAGGCGGGCACCTGGTCGTTGGGTCCAGTGTTGAACCCGATATTGGGGTTGAGCCGCAGCGGGTGGGGCCGGTCGTTGGCCGGCCTGCCGAGTTCAAAGAGCCTGATTCCGCGGCACTCCGGAGCAGTGGCGTCGTTGGGGCAGGGGTTTTGAATGTTGCCGACGTCATCGCGGAAGAAATCGCGGTCGCTCTGAAGAACGCCCCTCTCCTCGTTATAGTCCACTGCGACGGTGAGATTGCCGCGATCGCCGGCGAAGTTGATGCCGCCGACCCCGCCGACTGCGTAGCGGAAATTGTCCCCCTCTTCGGTGATCCCAGTCAGCCCGCGCACTTCGAATCCTTCGAAGCGCGTCTTCAGGATGACGTTCACCGTTCCGGAGATCGCGTCCGATCCGTAGACCGGAGCGCCACCGACCGCGACCGTGTCGATCCGGTCGACCAGCACCGTGGGAATGACGTTCAGGTCGACCTGGGTTCCTTGGGCGGCATTGTTGAACACTGTGGCCACGTTCGACGAGACGAAGCGGCGCCCGTTGACGAGCGTCAGCGTACGGTTCGATCCCAGGCCGAAATTGTTGACGAAGTTGACGCCCTGGCCGAACGTACCCTGACCCCCTTGGGGGGTCACGCTGCCGCGGTAGGCTGGCAGCTCGTTCAGTGCATCGGCGACGTTCTGGAGGTTCCGGTCCTCAATATACTCCTCGTCCATCGTGACGATCGGCTCGAACGACTCCAGGTTCGGGAGCCGGATGCGTGATCCGGTGACAGTGATGGTGCCGCCCTGCGCAGGCTGGCCGGATGCGTCGCGAACGACATCCTCTTCCTCTTGTTCCTCTTCCTCCTCCTCCGCGGGGACAACCACCTCGGGCGGCCCGACGACTTGGCCGTAGGCGGGAGTCACGCCCATCATGACCGCCAGGGCGGAAGCGTTCGCAAAGAGCACGGAAGAGCTGCGCATGAGATCATCCCCTATGAAGATTAACCTCAGCTAAACAGCACCTTGCGGGGATGACAACCGGTGAGTGGGGGCGAGCGACGGAAAAAGCCCCACTGTTGCCGAATCCCCACAGTCGATGCAGGAGGTGGCCCGAGTCCAAAATTTCAGCGGCGTATCAGCAACCTAGCAGGCAGTGGCAGCGGCTTCGGCGAGCGTCTCACGGACGCCGGTAAGGGGTGAAGCGCCCCAGTGTGCAGGCGCCATGGCCGATACCCGCTGTTGCGTCGAATATCTGCACGATTTCGCCTTCGCACAGGCGGCCCGTCGGGGTCGATAGCTGAAGCGAGAGCCCCGATCTGAGATTGGTGCAGCCCCCTGAGAACCGATTTAGGTAACGGACCGACCCGGGGCCCTCCAAAACGACCGCCTCGTCACCGGGGAAGAGGCGGTGGCCGCGCAGATCGTGCAAATTCACGCAACTCACGGACCGGTCTGCCGTCCTGCCGCGGAGATGGTCCTCGAGCGTGGCGCTTGCCTCCGCCGTAGCCATGTCGGGCCCCTGGATAGCGCATCCGCTCAGGATGAGGAGAAGGAGCAAAGTTCGAACGATCATCTACCCTTTCCCAACCCCAATTCCCCGCTCGGCCATAGCCCATTCGGCTGCGTTTGTCATGTCTCCGTGCCCATGCCGGGATGGCGCTTCCGCTGCGGTCCGGGGCGGTCTAAACATCGGCCATGTCGCCTTCTCCCTCGGTCCGGGGCGTCTCTCGCCGATGATCGAACTGTCGCGTACCGCACTGGCAGCGTTGGCCGCCGTCTCCGGCGCCTGGCTTCTGATCGCCTTGTGGGCGGCGCTCCACGCGCTGCGCCAGGCGCGGCAGGCGCGTGCGGCGCGCCTCCAGTCGGAGCGGGCGCAGCCGCTGCTCGAGGCAAGCCCCGCCCTTCCGCTCGTGGTCGAGCCGGACGGCAGGCTCGAGGGCTCCGACCGCCTCGCCGGCCTTCTCGGCCTCGGCGCTCTGCCGCAAAGCTGGGCTGAGCTGACGAGCAGCGGCGTGCTGGCGCCCGGCGATGCGGAAGCGCTCTCCAGCCGCCTCGGCGAGGCGGCATCGGCGGGATCGCAGTTCGTGCAGCCGCTGCGGCCTCTCGAGTCGCGCCGGACCTTGCATGTGCGGGGCGCGCCCGCGCCGCCGCCATGGCCGGCGGGCGCCGCGCTGCTCTGGTTCGTCGACGCGACCGAGACGGAGGATGAGCTGGCCGGGTTGCGCGCCGAGCTCGCCCGCCACCGGACGGCGCTCGATGCGCTTTCCGCCGTCATCGAGGCTGCCCCCTTCCCGATGTGGCACCGCGGGCCCGACCTTGCGCTCGCCATGGTGAACGGCGCCTATGTCGCCGCCGTCGAGGCCGCCGACGCATCGGAGGTGGTGAGCGCGGGCATCGAGCTGATCGACGAGGGCGGCGGGCGGGTCCCTGCGCGCGAGGCGGCGCTGGTGCGCGAGCGGGGCGAGCCCTCGCACCGCACCGTTCCCGCCACCATCGCCGGCGAGCGGCGGACGATGCACGTGGTGGAGGTGCCGCTCGGCGAGGCGGGGATCGCCGGATTTGCCATCGACGTCGAGGAGCGCGAGCAGGCCCGCGCCGAGCTCGCCCGCTTCGTGCGCGCGCAGCGGGACATGCTCGACCGGCTGTCGGCCGGCGTCGCCCAGTTCGGGCGCGACCGCAGCCTGATCTTCTTCAACCAGCCGTTCGCGCGGCTCTTCTCGCTGTCCGCTGATTTCCTTGCCGACCGCCCCGAGTTCGACCGGGTGATCGACGCGATGCGCGAGGGCGGCAACCTGCCGGAGGTGCGCGACTTCCCCGATTGGAAGGAGGAGCGCCGCGCCTGGTTCACCGCCGGCCTGGCCGCCGCCGAGGAGGACTGGCTGCTGCCCGGCGGCAAGCATCTGCGCGTCGTCGCCCAGCCGCTGCCGGACGGGGGGCTGCTGGCTATCTTCGAGGACCGCACGGAGCAAATCCAGCTCGCCTCGGCGCGCGACACTTTGCTGCGCGTCCGCACCGCCACCTTCGACAATCTGTTCGAGGCGGTCGGCGTCTTCGCCTCGGACGGACGGCTTCACTTGTGGAACAACCGCTTCCGCGAGCTGTGGGAGTTCGAGGAGGAGCAGCTCGCCGCCCATCCCAGGGTCGATTCGCTCACTCCGCACATCGCGGCCAAGCTTTTATATAATCGCGATGCCGGGCTGTTG
>JALYHK010000010.1:0-3886 GCA_030776605.1 Pseudomonadota bacterium | reverse complement strand
GGTGCGCAGCGCCACGATGGAGCGGAAGCAGAGGAGCGGCCGCCTCTCGCTCACCGACGGGCGCGAGTTCGAGTTCGCCGCCGTTCCGCTCCCCGACGGCAACGCGCTCTTCACCATGCTCGACGTCACCGACAGCCGCCGGGTCGAGGCCGCGCTGCGCGAGCGCAACGAGGCGCTCGAGGAGGCGGACCGGGTCAAGACGGCGTTCGTCGCCAACATGAGCCACGAGCTGCGCACCCCGCTCACCTCGATCGGCGGCTTCGCCGAGATGCTCGCCGGCGGCTATGCAGGGGAGCTCCCGGCCTCCGCGGCCGACTACGTCTCCGCCATTCTCGAGAGCGTCGCGCGGCTGGGCGCGCTGATCGACAACGTCCTCGACCTGACGCAGAGCGACAGCGGCAGCCTGCTCCTCGCCGAGGACGAGATCGACCTCGCCGCGCTCTGCCGCGACGCCGCCGACGAGCTGCGCGCCCGCGCGAAACGCAAGTCGATCGATTTTGCGGTGGAGCTCGAGCCCTCGGTCGGCACCGTCGTCGGCGACCGCCGCCGCCTCGGCCAGGCGCTCGCCCATGTATTGAGCAACGCCTTCCTCTACACCGACGAGGGCGGGCGGGTGCTGCTCCACGCCGACGGCGAGGACGGCGAGGCGCGGATCGTCGTCTCCGACAACGGCCGCGGCATCGCGCCGGCCGACCAGGCGCGGGTGTTCGACCGCTTCCACCGCACCGCCGTTGCCGAAGGGGGGGAGGGGGAGCCCGCCGTCGGCCTCGGCCTGCCCCTCGCCAAGCAGTTCGTCGAGGCGCACGGCGGCACCATCGAGCTCCATTCGGAGCCGGGGGAGGGCACCGCGGTCATCATCCGCCTGCCGCGGGAGGGAGGACCGCCGCCCGAAGCGAACGGCCGGCGAGGATGATCGCTCTTCCCTCGCCGGAAGCGACCGAGGCGTTCGGCGCACGGCTCGGCGCGGCGTTGCGCGCGGGCGATGTCGTGGCGCTCCACGGCGAGCTCGGCGCTGGCAAGACGACGCTCGTCCGCGGCATGTTGCGCGGCCTCGGCTTCGACGGCGACGTCGCCAGCCCGACGTTCCCGCTCGTCGTCGCCTACGGTCCGGCGGAAAGCAGGGTGCCGCTGTGGCATATCGACCTATACCGGATCGAGGATCCGGAGGAGATCGATCAGCTGGGGCTCGACGAGGCGCGGGCCGAGGCGGCGCTGGCGATCGAGTGGCCCGAGCGGCTCGGCGGGCGGCTGTGGGAGGATGCGCTCGGGTTGACGCTGGCCGCGGCGGGTGGCGGCGGCCGCGCCTTGACAGCCGAAGTGCCGCCCGCTTGGGGGGAGCGATGGCCGCCCCGATGATCCCGCCCGCGGACGCTCCCGCCTTCCTTGCCGCGCACGGCTGGGAAGGCGCCGAAATCCGTCCGCTGGCGGGCGATGCCAGCTTCCGCCGCTACTTCCGGGTGGAGCGCGGCGAGGAGACGGCGGTGCTGATGGACGCCCCGCCCGCCCACGAGGATCTTGGGCCGTTCCTGACCGTCGCCGGACACCTGCTCGACCGCGGCTTCTCGCCGCCGCGCCCGCTCGCCGTCGACCGCGCCAAAGGGCTGCTGCTGCTCGAGGACTTCGGCGACGACAGGGTCGGGCCGCTGCTGCAGCGCGAGCCGCAGCGTGAGCGGGAGATATATGAGGCCGCGGTCGACATCCTCGCCCGCCTCGCCGCCCAGCCGGCGCCGGAGTACCTGCCGCGCTACGACGAGGAAGCGATGGTCCGCGAGGCGGCGCTGTTCGTCGAATGGTATGCGCCCGCCCTCTCGGTGGAGGTGGACGACGACGGGTTTTTTCATGGGTGGCGAGAGACTTGGGGCGATGTCCTCAGAGTCGTCGAGAACAATCCCGTGCTCGTCCTCAGGGACTATCATGCCGACAATCTGATGGTGCTGCGCGACGGCCGCTTGGGGCTGCTCGACTTTCAGGACGCGCTCGCCGGCCATCCTGCCTACGATCTGGTGTCCCTGCTCCAGGACGCGCGCCGCGACGTCGCGCCGGCGCTCGAGGAGGAGATGATCGCCCGCTACTGCGCCGCTGCCAACGTCGCCGAGCCAAGCCTTTTCCGCGCCCATTACGAAGTGCTCGGCGCGCAGCGGAACGCCAAGATACTCGGCATCTTCACCCGCCTCTGGAAGCGCGACGGCAAGCCGCACTATCTGCCGCTGCAGCCGCGCGTCTGGTCCTATCTCGAGCGCAACCTGGGCCATCCGGCGCTCACCCCGGTGCGGGACTGGTTCGACGCCAACGTGCCGGCCGACAAGCGCGCCGCAGCGTGGATCGAAAGCGCCGCTGCATGAACCGATTCCGGGCGCCGATGGCGCTCCGCCCCGATCCCGGCGCAGCCGTCCCGGACACCGCCATGGTGATGGCCGCGGGACTCGGCAAGCGGATGCGGCCGCTGACCGCGACCCGGCCCAAGCCGCTGATCGAGATCGCCGGCAAGACTCTGCTCGACCATTGCTTCGACCGGCTCCGCGCCGCCGGCGTCGCCAAGGCGGTGGTCAACGTCCACTACCTTCCCGACGCGCTCGAAGCGCATCTCAAGAACCGCGTCCATGACATTGAGGTTATTGTGTCTGACGAGCGCAAACGCCTGCTCGAGACGGGCGGCGGACTGGTCCAGGCGCTGCCGGTGATCGATGCCGATCCCTTCCTCGTGGTCAATTCGGACAATCTCTGGGTGGACGGGCCGGTCGACAGCCTGCGGCTGCTCGCCGCCGGCTGGGACGAGGCGCGGATGGACGCTTTGCTGCTGCTCGTGCCGCTGGCGCGCGCTTATTGCCATAAGGGCCAGGGCGACTTCCACATGACCGCCGCCGGCCGGCTGCGCCGGCGCAAGCCGGGCAGCGTCGCGCCTTTCGTCTATACCGGTATCCAGATGGTCTCCAAACGGCTGTTCGCGGGCGAGCTGCCCGAGGGGCCTTTCTCAACCAACCTGCTCTGGGATCGGGCGATCGAGCAGGGCCGCTGCTTCGGCTCGGTCCACCAGGGCCTGTGGTTCGACATCGGCGCCCCGCCCAACATCGAGAAGGCCGAGGAGATATTGGCCTCGCTGTGACTTAGCCGAAGACCCCATTCTCCGTTCGGTCCGAGCGACTCGAGGACCGCTGCCGAGCGCAGCCGAGGCTCTGCTTCTCGGCTTCGCTCGACGCGAACGGAGCGGGTGCCGACGCGAACGGAGCGGGTGCTGAGGTTCGGCTCGCGGCGCGTCTCGACTTCGCTCGGGGCGAGCGGATAGGGTGGCCGGGCCGATGCCGCACGCTCGCCCCGCCGTCTTCACCATCCCGCCGCATCGCGCGTTCGCCGACGCGCTGGTGGCGGGGCTCGCGGCGCAATTCGGGCGCGGGGCCGACGCGCTGGCGGAAGGCATCGTCCTCCTCCCCAGCAACCGCGCCGCCCGCGCCGTCCAGGACGCTTTCGTCCGCCGCTCCCGCGGCGGGCTGCTGCTGCCGCGCCTGATCCCGGTCGGCGACCCCGAGCTCGACGAGCGCATCGGCGGCGCCTTCGAGCCGCTCGGGGAAGGGGAGGAGATCCCGCCCGCCGCCGAGCCGGTGGAGCGGCTGATGCTGCTCGCCCGGCTCGTCCAGGGCCACCGCGACGCCGATGCCGCCGAGGCGCTGCGCCTCGCCGCCGATCTGGCCCGAACGCTCGACCAGCTGCTGATCGAGGAGGTGGATCCGAAGCGGCTGCGCGATTTCGCCGCCGACCTGCCCGATCTCTCGCTCCACTGGCAGAAGTCGCTCGTAGAGCTCGAGCTGATCCTCGACGAATGGCCGCGCCTGCTCGCCGCGCGCGGGCGCATCGACCTGACCGATCGCCGGAACCGGCTGCTCGCCGGGGT
>JALYHK010000009.1 GCA_030776605.1 Pseudomonadota bacterium | reverse complement strand
GTCGAGCAGCGACAGGTGCCCCTTGACGATCAGTGCCGGTGGCGCGGTCTCGAGCTCGGCGAGCAGCGGCGGATAGCCCGGCTGGCCGAGGAACAGATAGCGCGCGCCGAGCTGCTCGACCTCGTCGATCTCGCGCTCGATCTGGGCCCGGCTGGCGAGCCGGGGCGCCCGCCCGCCGCCGCGCGCGGCGAGGTCCGGGATGGCGTCGATCGCCGCCTGGGCCGAGCCGAAGCGGGCGAGCAGCTGGAAGTAGGTGATCGGTCCGATATTCTCGGAGCGGATCAGCCGCAGCCGCGCGATCATGTCGGCGGGAGCGGCGGGATCAGCCATCCGCTTCGGCCGCCGCGCCGCCGACGCGCGGCTCGGTGCCGCTCATCAGCCGGTCGAGGTTGGCGCGGTGCTTCCATACGATGATCAGGGCGAAGCCGAGGAACAGGAGCGCGAGGTCGAAGCGGTCGAGCAGCGCCGCCGCGACCGGCGCGCCGAGCGCCATCGTCATGCCCGCGATCGACGAGTAACGGGTGAGCAGCAGTATGATCAGCCATAGCATCCCCGCCCCAAGCGCCACCTGCCAGGACAGCGCGAGGAGGATGCCGAGAAAGGTGGCGACGCCCTTGCCGCCGCGGAAGCGGAGCCAGACGGGGTAGAGATGGCCGAGCAGCGCCCCGAGCGCCGCGAGCGGATCGAGCTCGAGGTCGCCCGGAACGAGATGGCGCGCGAGCAGGACAGCGGCGGCGCCCTTGGCTGCGTCGAGCAGCAGAGTGAGGGCGGCGAGGCCCTTGCGGCCGGTGCGCAGCACGTTGGTGGCGCCGATGTTGCCAGAGCCGATGCTCCGCAGGTCGCCCGCGCCGGTGAGGCGGGTGAGCAGAATCCCGAACGGGATCGACCCCAGCAGATAGCCGAGAAGGAACGCCCCGATGGGCTCCGCCAGAGTGTCGAAGTTCAACCGCTGACCCCCCGGAAAGCGAAATTAGTGCAAAGCCACCGTTCCGACAACAAATTGCATCAAGTGCGCTCCGAGCCGGTTTGCGGCATGCAGGCAAGGCCGGTAAGGGCGCCGCGATGACCGCCGCCAAGCCGCTCCTCATCTTCGATTCCGGCGTCGGCGGCCTGTCGGTGCTGCGGCCGATCCGGGCGCTGCTCCCGCGCGCCCCTCTGGTCTATGTCGCCGACGACGCCGGCTATCCCTACGGCCTCAAGACCGAGCAGGAGATCGAGGCGCGGGTGCCGGCCCTGCTCGGCCGCCTCGCCGAGCGCTTCGATCCGGCGCTGATCGTGATCGCCTGCAACACCGCCTCGACTATCGCGCTCGACGCGGTGCGGGCCGCGCTCGACCTGCCGATCGTCGGCACGGTGCCCGCGATCAAGCCGGCCGCGGCGCTGTCCAAGACTCGCGCGATCGGCGTGCTCGGAACGCCGGCGACGGTCGTCCAGCCCTATGTCGACCGGCTCGCCGCCGAGTTCGCCAGCGACTGCACGGTCCTGCGCCACGGCTCGGCCGCACTGGTCGATCTCGCCGAAGCCAAGCTGAGAAGCGAGGCGACGCCGCCGGAGGCCTATCGCCGCATCCTCGGCGGCCTGTTCGGCCAGCCGGGCGGCGAGCGCATCGACACCGTCGTGCTCGCCTGCACCCACTTCCCGCTGGTCGAGGAAGAGCTCGCGACAGCCGTGCCGCGCCCGGTGGCCTTTGTGGACGGTAAGGAAGGCATCGCCCGGCGCACCGCATGGCTGACGCGCGAGAAGATCTGGCCCGAGAAGAGCGGCGAGGACCTCGCCCTGTTCACCGGCGGTCGCGCGCTCGAGGCCTACCGCCACGGCCTCGCCCGCTACGGTCTCGCCCGGGTGGAGCGGCTCCACAGGACAACAGACGAGGCTACACTTTGACGGCGCGATCGGTTATCTACCCGCGAGCACCCGGGGAGCAGCAGTTGGACTATCAGCGGATCTTCGCGCAGGCGATCGACCGGCTCCATGCCGAAGGCCGCTACCGCGTGTTCATCGACATTTTGCGCAACAAGGGCGGCTTTCCCAACGCGCGCTGCTTTGCCGGGCACAACGGCCCCAAACCGATCACCGTCTGGTGCTCCAACGATTATTTGGCGATGGGCCAGCACCCCAAGGTGATCGAGGCGATGGAGGCGGCGCTGCACGACGTCGGCGCCGGCTCGGGCGGCACGCGGAACATCGGCGGCAACAGCCATTACCACGTGGAGCTCGAGGCCGAGCTCGCCGACCTCCACGGCAAGGACGCCGCGCTCCTTTTCACCTCTGGCTATGTCTCTAACGAGGCGACGCTCTCGACGATCGCCCGGCTGCTCCTGGGCTGCATCGTCTTCTCCGACCAGCTCAACCACGCCTCCATGATCGCCGGCATCCGCAGCTCTGGCTGCGAGAAGCGCGTCTTCCGCCACAACGACCTCGCCCATCTCGAGGAGCTGCTCGCCGCCGCCGATCCCGAGGCGCCCAAGCTGATCGCCTTCGAGAGCGTCTATTCGATGGACGGCGACGTCGCGCCGATCGCGGCGATCTGCGACCTCGCCGAGCGCTACAACGCCCTCACCTATCTCGACGAGGTCCACGCCGTCGGCATGTACGGGCCGCGCGGCGGCGGCATCTCGGAGCGCGACGACGTAGCCCGCCGCGTCACCATCGTCGAAGGCACACTCGGCAAGGCGTTTGGCGTGATGGGCGGCTATATCGCAGCCGAGAAGAACATCGTCGACGTGGTGAGGAGCTACGCGCCGGGCTTCATCTTCACCACCTCGCTCTCCCCCGTGCTGGTCGCCGGGGCGCTCGCCAGCGTCCGCCACCTCAAGGCCTCCTCGGCCGAGCGGATGGCCCAGCAGGCGAGCGCGGTGCGGCTCAAGGAAATATTCGCCGCGGCGCGGCTGCCGTTGATGCCGTCGACGACCCACATCGTGCCGCTGATGGTCGGCAGCCCGGTCAAGGCGAAGCGGATCAGCGACATCCTGCTCGCCGAATACGGAATCTACGTCCAGCCGATCAACTATCCCACCGTCCCGCGCGGCACCGAGCGCCTGCGCTTCACCCCCGGCCCAGCGCATACGGAAGAGATGATGCGCGAGCTCGCCGCCGCGCTGGTCGAGATCTGGGACAGGCTGGAGATGAAGCTCGCCGCCTGAGCCGCGGGCTGAGTTGCAGCTCAGCGGGCGGCGCGGCGGAGATAGGGGCGCGAATCGACGTTCTGGAACCCCGGCGTCTCGCTCGCGAAGTGGCGCAACCAGTAATTGTGGCCGGCGCCGTACACCACCAGGATCCGGTCGCCGGGCTCGGCGAGTCGCATCAGCTTGGCGAAGATCTTGGCGTTGCGCATGTAATTATACGCGTTTAGCTCCGCGCCGGGCTGCTGCTCGGTATCGCCGATCCGGAGCAGCTCGTAATAGGCGCCGATGCCGCCGAAATGCCCCGGCGCATTGCCTTCCAGCAGCATGGCAGGGATGCTCATCCGCGCCTGCTTTTCGGCGAATTCGCGCATCATCGCCTCGCCGCGCGCGCGGACGCGCTGCGGCAGGTCGCCGGCTCCATGCTCGCGGTCCCAGGCGACCAGCCGGTCGAAGGGGAAGTAGCTCGGCTCCCCCTCCCCCGGCTGCTCGTCGATCGCATAGACGTGCGGAAGGCCGAGCCGGTAGGCGAGCCGGTACCCGATCTGGACCCGCTCGTTGGCATCGCGAAGGAGCGTTTCGGGAGTGAAATCCGCATAGCCCGGATCGATGAGATCGGCGGCCGGCGCGACCCGCTCGACCATGATCTTGGTCGGCCGGAACTCCGCAAGGACCTCCGCGAGCCGCTCCAGCTCCCGTTGCCGCCGGGGCGCACGGACATCGTCGGTATCGAAGCTGATCAGATCCCGTTCCGACCCAGCGAAGTGCCAGGTGCCGACCACCATAACCTGCACCGGCTCCGCCTCGCGAGCCGGCTGCACGGCCGCCGCCGCCGCGGCCGCAGCCAGCAATCCCGCCACTCCCGCGATCACCCTCCAGACGCCCATGCCGCTCTCCATCGCCTGTATTAGTTAAATAATACAGCTGGAAGACCCGGTCAAGCTCAATCTGCGGTGGCGAAAGCGCCGCCGCTCCCCTAGAGTATGTAGTTCTACCCCAATCGAGAGTCGCCGTGGGCCAGCGCATCGCCATCGTTTCCGATCACGCAGCGTTCGACATGAAGGCGATGCTCGCAGAGCATCTTCGCGATCTCGGGCATGAGGTGCTCGATCTCGGGACGACCTCCGCCGACAGCGTCGATTATCCGGACTACGGATATCTGATGGCCGAAGCGATCGCCTCGGAGCGCGCCGACAAGGGGGTCGCCCTGTGCGGCTCGGGCGTCGGCATCTCGATCTCGGTCAACCGCCACCCCGCCTGCCGCTGCGCCCTCGTTTCCGAGCCGCTCTCGGCGCGGCTGGCGCGCGAGCACAACGACGCCAACGTCATCGCCCTCGGCGCTCGGCTGATCGGACCCGAAATGGCCAAGGCCTGCATCGAGACGTTCCTGACCACGCCGTTCGGCGGCGGACGCCATCAGCGCCGCGTCGACAAGCTCTCCCACCCGCATTTCTCGAGAGAACCCGCATGAGCAGCCGCACCGTTTTCGACTTTGCCGGCACTCGGCCCCGCGGCTTCTTCTCGGACGCGCTGCGCGACACCGACCCCGCCGTCGCCGACGCGGTCGCGGCCGAGCTCGACCGGCAGCAGAACCAGATCGAGCTGATCGCCTCGGAGAATATCGTGTCGCGGGCGGTGCTCGAGACCCAGGGTTCGGTGCTCACGAATAAATATGCAGAGGGCTATCCCGGGCGGCGCTATTATCAGGGTTGCGCGCCCTCGGATGCGGTCGAAACGCTTGCGATCGAGCGTGCGAAGCAGCTGTTCGGCTGTGCATATGCAAACGTCCAGCCGCATAGCGGCGCCCAAGCCAACGGGGCGGTGATGCTGGCGCTGGTGAGGCCCGGGGAGACCATCCTCGGCATGTCGCTCGACGCCGGCGGCCACCTCACCCACGGCGCCAAGCCGGCGATGTCGGGCAAATGGTTCAACGCCGTCCAGTACGGCGTCCGCCGCGACGACCACCTGATCGACTTCGATCAGGTCGAGGCGCTCGCCCGGGAGCACCGGCCGCGCCTGATCATCGCCGGCGGCTCGGCCTATCCGCGCCACATCGATTTCGCCCGCTTCCGCGCCATCGCCGAGGAGGTCGGCGCGGTCTTCCTGGTAGACATGGCCCATTTCGCGGGGCTCGTCGCGGCGGGGGAGCACCCCTCCCCGTTCAGCCACGCCCATGTCGTCACCACCACCACCCATAAGACGCTGCGCGGCCCGCGCGGCGGCATGGTGCTGACCGACGACGAGGAGATCGCGAAGAAGATAAACTCTGCCGTCTTCCCGGGGCTCCAGGGAGGTCCGCTGATGCACGTCATCGCCGCCAAGGCGGTCGCCTTCGGCGAAGCGCTGCAGCCGGGCTTCAAGGACTATGCCAAAGCGGTGATCGCCAACGCGAAAGCACTCGCCGGACGGCTGAAGGAGCGCGGCGCCGACCTCGTCGCCGGGGGCACCGACACCCATCTCGCGCTCGTCGATCTGCGGCCGCTCGGCATCACCGGCAAGGACGCTGACGAGGCGCTCGAGCGAGCGGCGATCACCTGCAACAAGAACGGCGTGCCGTTCGACCCGCTGCCGCCGGTCAAGACCAGCGGCATCCGCGTCGGCTCGCCCGCCGGCACCACCCGCGGCTTCGGCGAGGAAGAGTTCCGCGACATCGCGGACATGATCGCCGACGTGCTCGAGGGGCTTCGCGACGACGGCCACGAGGGCAACGGCGAAATCGAGGCGGCCGTGCGGAGCCGGGTGCGCGAGCTCTGCGGCCGATTCCCGATCTATTGGGATCTGTAGTTGCGCTGCCCCTTCTGCTCCCACGAGAATAGCCAGGTAAAGGACAGCCGCCCCGCCGAGGACGGCGCCTCGATCCGCCGCCGCCGCCAGTGCGAGGGTTGCGGCGCGCGCTTCACCACCTTCGAGCGGGTCCAGCTGCGCGAGCTGACGGTGGTGAAGTCGGGCAGCAGGCGGGAGCCGTTCGAGCGCGCCAAGCTTGAGCGGTCGATCGCCATCGCCTGCCGAAAGCGCCCTGTTCCGCCCGACCGGATCGAGCGCCTCGTCTCGTCGATCCAGCGCCAGATCGAGACCAGCGGCGACAGTGAGATCGTCTCGAGCAGGATCGGCGCGCTGGTGATGGACGGCCTCAAGGCGATCGACCCGGTCGCTTACATAAGGTTCGCGAGCGTCTACAAGGACTTCCGCGAAGCGCGCGACTTCGAGGAATTCGCCGGCTCGGTGAAGGAGTGAAGCGTGTGCCGCGCTCAGGCTCCGCAGGCATTGCCCCATCCGTTCGTCCCGAGTAGCGGCCGAGCCTGTCGAGACGGCGTATCGAGGGACCGCCTTGAGTTTCTTCGCCTATATGCTGAGATGCGCCGACGGCAGCTTTTACGTCGGCCACACGGACGACCTGGAAGCACGCCTCGTCTTCCATCAAGCGGGAGAAGTCCCAGGCTATACCCAAAGACGGCGTCCGGTCCGCCTCGTGTGGAGCGAGTCGTTCGCGACACGAGAGGAAGCAATCGCTGCGGAGCGGCAGATCAAGAAGTGGTCCCGAGAGAAGAAGCTGGGGCTCATCGCTGGTGACTGGGAGAGGGTGAGCAAGGCCGCTCCCAAGCCGGCGTTCCGCGACATCCCTGGATACGCCGTCTCGACAAGCTCGACGGCTACTCGGGACGAACGGAGTGCCGATCTACCGACCCCTCCCCCCGCCATCGTCCTGGTCCGCCCGCAGCTCGGCGAGAACATCGGCAAGGCGGCACGCGCCATGCTGAACTTCGGGCTGACCGACCTCCGGCTGGTCGCGCCGCGCGACGGCTGGCCGAATCCGAGCGCCGGGCCGGCGGCTGCGGGCGCGGATCTGGTGCTCGAGCGAGCGCGGCTGTTCGACAGCGTCGCCGAGGCGGTCGGCGACTGCGCCCACGTCTATGCAACGACGGTGAGGAAGCGCGGGCTGGCGATCCCCGTGGTGACGCCCGAGCAGGCTGCGCGCGAGATGAGGGCGCAGCCGGAGGCCTCTGCCATCCTGTTCGGCGCCGAGCGCTCCGGGCTGGAGACCGAGGAGGTGGCGCTGGCGGGCAAGATCGTCACCATCCCGATCAACCCCGAGTTCCGCTCGCTCAACCTCGCCCAGGCGGTGATCATTCTCGCCTACGAATGGTCGAAGCTCGGCGCGCTCGCCATCCCCACCCAAGGCGAGGAGCGCGAGCCGCGGGCGAGCCAAGCCCAGCTGGAAGGGCTGATCGGCCAGATCGAGGAGGCGCTGGAGGCGGCCGGCTACTACCATCCGCCGGACCGCACCGGGGCGACGAAGAACACGATCCGGACGATCCTCACCAAGGCCGGCTGGTCGAACCGCGAGGTGCAGGCGATGCGCGGAGTGATCCGCGCGCTGGCGGAGGGGCGGGGGCGATGAGCCGGTCCTTTGGACGATGAGTATCCCCGTTCTTCCTGAGTAGCCGTCGAACCTGTCGAGACGGCGTGTCGAAGGATCAGTTCCTCAGTGCGTCGAAGCGCTCGAACTCGTAGGCGATCGAGGCCTCGATCAGGCGCTCCCAGAGGTCGGCGGCGATCTCGGCCGGAATGCCCTCGGCCTCGGCACGAGCCGCGACCTTCGCCAGCACCTCGGCCTTGCGTCCCTCGTCGCGCACCGCCGCCCGGTCCGGCTTGATCAGCGCCGCCGCGGCCATGTAGCGGAAGCGCTCGCCGAGCAGCGCGACGATCTCCTCATCGATCCGGTCGACCCCGTGCCGGACCTCCGCCATCGTCCGGCACTCCGCCGGCGTCACTCGCTCGCCTGTCATGGCGCCTGTTTAGCGGCGGCCAAGCCCCTGTCGAGGTTGACTTCTCTCGCCGCGCCCGCCATGTGCCCGCCTTGGCAATTGGCTCCGCACCCCCGGTGAAGCGGCAGCCGCGCCGAGCGCAATGGTTCGGCGGTGCGGGTCCGGGGAAAACGGCAACGCAAATTGGAGAATCCAGCATGAGCAAGCGCACCAGCGCCAAGTACAAGCTCGACCGGCGGATGGGCGAGAACGTCTTCGGCCGGCCCAAGAGCCCGGTCAACCGCCGCGAATACGGCCCCGGCCAGCACGGCCAGCGCCGCAAGGGCAAGCTCTCCGACTTCGGCATTCAGCTTCGCGCCAAGCAGAAGCTCAAGGGCTATTACGGCGACGTCACCGAGAAGCAGTTCAAGAAGACCTACACCGAGGCCGCCCGGATGAAGGGCGACACCGGCCAGAACCTGATCGGCCTCCTCGAGCGCCGGCTCGACATGGTCGTCTATCGCGCGAAGTTCGCCCCGACGATCTGGGCGGCGCGGCAGATGGTCAACCACGGCCACATCCGCGTCAACGGCCGCAAGCTCAACATCCCGTCGGCGCGCGTCAACGTCGGCGACGTCATCGAGCTCGGCCCCAAGGCCCAGGAGATGGCGCTGGTGCTCGAGGCGCAGAGCCTTGCCGAGCGCGACATCCCCGACTACGTCGTTCCGGACGGCGCCGCCAAGGTGACCTTCACCCGCATCCCAACGCTCGACGAAGTGCCCTATCCGGTGCGGATGGAGCCGAACCTGGTCGTCGAATTCTACTCGCGCTGACCCGAGCAGGGCGGCAATGATCGAGGCGGCTCCGGACGGGGCCGCCTTTTTCATTCGGGGCCGCAACGGCGGGGGCGGCATTGCCGCCGTGCGACCGCCATCCTAAGGCGCGGCGCCGATGAAGCCGCCGCACCCGTTCCGCATCGCCAATTTCCGCTATTATTGGGCGGCGCGGCTCGCCGCGATGCTCGCCCAGTCGGCGATGGTGCTGATCATCGGCTGGCAGGTCTACAACATCGCCAGGCTCACCATGTCGCCGGCGGCGAGCGCGGCGCAGCTGGGCTTCATCGGACTCATCCAGTTCGTGCCTCTGTTCGCGCTGACTCCGCTCACCGGCTGGGCCGCCGACCGGCTCGACCGGCGCCACATCGCCCGCGCCACCATCTCGCTCCAGATCCTCTGTGCCGCGATCCTCGCCTGGTTCACCTGGACGGAGGCGATGAGCTTGCCGGTGCTGTTCGTCGTGGCGGGCCTGCTCGGCGTCGCCCGCGCCTTTTCCGGCCCCGCCCTCTCCGCGCTAGCGCCGAACCTGGTGCCGAGGGAGAGCCTGCCCAACGCGATCGCGCTCTCCTCGATCGCCTGGCAGGCGGGGCTGGTCGCGGGGCCGGCGATCGGCGGCTATCTCTATGCCTGGGTCCCGGTCGCCGCCTATCTCGGCAGCGCCGGCCTCTTCCTCGTCGCCCTCCTCTGCCTGTTCCTGATCTCGCCGGTGCTGCGGCCCGAGCTCGACCGGATGCGCCATCCGCTCAGGCAGATGATCGACGGCCTCGCTTACGTGCGCACCAACCGCCTTGTGCTCGCCGCGATCACGCTCGACCTCTTCGCCGTGTTCCTCGCCGGCGCGACAGCGCTGCTGCCGGTCTATGCGCGCGACATTCTCGAGGTCGGCCCGGAAGGGCTGGCCCAGCTCGGCGCGGCGCCGGCGGTCGGCGCCGCAGCGATCGCCCTCCTCTTCTCGTTCCGGCCGCTCAGGACCAACGTCGGCACCAAGATGCTCGCCGCCGTGATCGTCTTCGGCCTCGCCACCGTCGTCTTCGGCCTATCCACCTCAATGCCGCTGTCGCTCGCCGCCCTGTTCGTGGTCGGCGCGGCGGACATGTTCTCGGTCTACGTCCGCCAGTCGCTGATCCAGCTCCACACGCCGGACGCGATGCGCGGCCGCGTTGGAGCGGTGTCGATGCTCACCATCTCCGCCTCCAACGAGCTTGGCGAGGCGGAATCGGGCTTCCTCGCCGCGCTGGTCGGCCCGGTGGCGGCGGTGGTGGCGGGCGGCGTCGGGGCAATCGCCGTCACCCTGCTTTACGCGTGGCGCTTTCCGGAGCTGCGTCTTGCACGAAGCTTCGATCCGCACGATGTGGAGCCCGCAGCCAAAGCCACGGAGACATCGCGATGAGAGCGGCCAATATCCTCGAGACGATCGGCAATACCCCTCACATCCGCCTCGGTCGGCTGTTCGGGGAGGCCGAGGTCTGGATGAAGTCGGAGCGGACCAATCCTGGCGGCTCGATCAAGGACAGGATCGCGCTCTCGATGATCGAGGACGCCGAACGTTCGGGCGCGCTGAAGCCCGGCGGCACCATCATCGAACCGACCTCGGGCAATACCGGCATCGGCCTTGCCATGGTCGCGGCGGTCAAGGGCTATCGCCTGATCCTGGTCATGCCCGAGAGCATGAGCCTCGAGCGGCGCCGGCTGATGCTCGCCTATGGCGCGACCTTCGATCTCACGCCGCGCGAGAAGGGGATGAAGGGCGCGATCGCACGCGCCGAGGAGCTGCTCCGCGACATCGACGGCAGCTGGATGCCCCAGCAGTTCGAAAATCCCGCCAACATCGACGTGCACCTGCGCACCACCGCGCAGGAAATCCTCAACGATTTCCGCGACGCGCCGCTCGACATGCTGATCACCGGCGTCGGCACCGGCGGCCACATCACCGCCTGCGCACAGGTGCTGAAGCGCGAATGGCCGGATCTGAAGGTGTTCGCAGTCGAGCCGACGCTCTCGCCGGTCATCTCCGGCGGCGATCCCGGCCCCCATCCGATCCAGGGCATCGGCGCCGGCTTCGTCCCGAAGAACCTCCACACCGACCTGCTCGACGGAGTCATCCAGGTCGCGCCCGAGGACGCCAAGGAGATGGCGCGGCGCGCGGCGCGCGAGGAGGGCGTGCTCGTCGGCATCAGCTCGGGCGCGGCGCTCGACGCCGTGCGCCAGAAGCTGCGCGAGCTCCCCGCTGGCCGCGGCGCCCGCATTCTCACCTTCAACTACGACACCGGCGAGCGCTACCTGTCGGTGCCGGACTTCCTGCCGGAGGAGTGAGCCGGCGCCTCAGACGCGGCGGATCCATTGGAGATGCTCCTCGGCGAGCTCGGCGGCGGCGGTTTCGAGGAGGCGGGCGCCGGCTTCGGGAGTGGCGAGCGCGGGGTTGGAGCCGATGCGGCCGTCGGGGAAGCGGCGGCGGTAGTCGGCGGCGTCGGCGAAACTTCCGCCGGGCGCGATCTCGGGGCGCATGTCGGCCCGCTTGATGTGGTCGGGAAAGACCGCCTGCGTGATCGCGACTTCGGACGGCGTGGCGTGGCTTCCCTCCGCCCTGCCGTAAAGCTCCTCGCGCAGCCGCACCGCGGCGGGAAGCTCCCACCAGTTCCTTAGCCGGCATTCGGCCGGGGCCGCATTGCCGGGGGCGGCCGAGAAGCTGGTCTCCGCATAATATTCGGCGAAGGCGGCGCCGACGGTCGCGACGTTGCCGCCGTGGCCGTTGACGAAGCCGATGCGGGTGAAACCGTGGCGCGCGAGCGATGCGATCACGTCCCGCACCAGCGCGACCAGCGTGGAAGGGCGGAGCGAGACGGAGCCGGGGAAGCCGAGATGGTGCTGGGCCATGCCGATCGAGATGGTCGGCGCGACCAGCGCTCCGGCGCGCTCGCCGGCGGCGCGGCCGATCGCCTCGGCGCAGAGCGCATCGGTGCCGATCAGCCCGTTGGGGCCGTGCTGCTCGGTCGAGCCGATCGGCACGATGATGTCGGTCCGCTCGCCGAGATAGGCCTCGACTTCCGGCCAGGTGCAAAGATCGAGGCGCAAGCTCTTCTCCTCCTTACCGCGCGGCAGCCATTTCGTAGAGGAAGTCGACATAGCCCATCGTCTGCTGGAGCAGCCCGGCGATGCGCGGGTTGTTCGGCTCGATCACGAAGAACTCGTCCGGGGCGTGCGCGCCGCCGCCTGTGCCGAGGCCGAACTGCCCCGCCGGCACGCGTAGCGGATCGCCGGTGAAGACGTAGCCGGGCCAGGAGCCGGCGAGCCGCGGGAACAGCGTGTGGGGAATGCCGTGGCGTGTGAACACCGCCTGCTGGGCCCGGATCACCCGGCTGTCCTCGGGGGTCTCCGTCGGGTCGTAGCCCCCCGACATGTTGACCTCAATGTCCCCGAAGCCGCGCCGCTCGAGGTGCGCGCGCAGCTTTGGAAGCGAATCGGCCACCGTCATGTTCGGCACCAGCCTCAGGTCGAGCTTGGCGACGCCGCGGGCCGGCAGGATCGTCATTCCGCCGGGGCCGGTATAGCCGGCGACCAGCCCTTCGATGTTGACGGTCGGCTGCGAGACGAGCCGCTCGAGCGATTCGCGCCACGGCAGGTCGTCGATCCAGCGCTCTACGCCGAGCGCGCGTTTGGCATCGGCCTCGTTCCGCGTCCGCGCCGCCTCGGCGATCAGCGCGCGCTCGCGATCGGTAAGCGGCCTGACATGCTCGAACCAGCCGTCGATCGCGGGTCTGTTGCCGTGGTCGGTCACCAGCGTGTTGAGCGCCAGGACCAGGTGCCAGACCGGGCTGTCGACCTGCGCCTTCAGGCTCGAGTGGATATCGCGGGCCGGGCCGCGCCCCCAGCGCTCGCCGCTCGAGACCAGCTCGAGCTCGATTATGCCCTTGGCGCCGAGGTTAATCGTCGCCGCGCCGCTCGGGCTCTGCTGGGCGAAGGGGATGATGACGCCGTCGGCGCGGCGCATGGCGGCAAGCACCTCGGGGTCGCGGAAGACGTTGATGAAGTTGGGCGAGCCGATCTCCTCCTCGCCCTCCGCGAGCAGGACCAGGTTGACCGGCAGCCGCCGCCCGGAGGCGCGAAAGGCGTGGAGCGCGGCGAGGAAGGCGCCTTGCGGGCCCTTCTGGTTGACCGCGCCGCGGCCGCGGATGGCGCGGCCGAGGGGATGGTCGACGATCCGCGCCTCGAGCGGCAGCGAGGCCCATTCGTCGGCGTCATACTGCTTGACGTCGTACATGAAATAGATGCCGACGGTGCGCGGCGCGCCGGCGTCGATCACTCCGAAGACGGCCGGAACGCCGCCGGTGTCGATCTTCCGGACCCGCGTGAAGCCCGCCTCGCTCGCGAGCCGCGCCATATAGTCGGCGCCCTCCTGGAGGTTCACGCCCTCGGCGGCGATGGTCGGAAAGCGGATCCAGTC